>JACYMF010000097.1 GCA_015272165.1 Cyanobacterium sp. T60_A2020_053 | reverse complement strand
CGCCCCTTTATAAGCCCCGTCTCCCGTTGATTTGAAGTGTCTTTTTTTTGTTGTCGCACTCAACGGGAGTCCTCTTTTGACATTTTTAAGATAGAATCGTACTGGTCATGTAACGAAATGTCTCGACTCGCTCTGAAAATCTCAAACCTTTATCTACTTATACTCACAGGGTGATTGAGACTATAGCTAAAAAAACTTAAAACAAAAATGATCATTTTTCAACAAAGTTGGGTACATTATGAACTAGAGAAAAAAAACTTTTAAATTAACTCTCACAGGAGATAATCAAAATGAAACCAGAAGTAACCCTAAAATATTTATCCTACCTTCGTGACAAGAAAGCCAACAATGAAGGTTTTACCTTAATCGAACTCTTAGTAGTAGTTATCATCATCGGTGTATTAGCAGCAGTTGCGTTACCTAACCTCTTAGGACAAGTTGGTAAAGCCAGAGAAACCGAAATCAAAAACGCTGTAGGTACTATCAACCGCTCTCAACAAGCCTACCACTTCGAGCGCCAGGTATTTAGCCCCGGTATTGATAACCTAGGTTTAAAAATTCCTACTGAGTATATCACGAGTAATTTGGCAGCAGACACTGCTGATGGTATTGTGGCATCTACTACTATTGGTGCGCTCCCAGCTGGTACAGGTGCAGAAGCAGCGACCTTCATTCCTGTTAACGCTAACTTCAAAAAAGATGGTACTCGCGCTTATACCGGAACCATTCTCCACCGTAATGGTGAATATGCTCAAATCGTTTGTCAAAGTAACGATGTTGCATCTAGTCTTCCTGGTGCGTTAACTGCTTCTGGTTTAACTGTTATCACTACTGACCCAGAAAGTACGGGTGGTCTGGGAGAAGTTTCTATTGATGATGGAAACAGCTATTTTGCTTTTGGTGCTACTTACTGTGGTGCCGCCGCCGTTGCCGTGAGATAATTTTCCATCATAAGTTTTTACTTTACGAAACAAATTAAGCCAGATTGTAAGATTTACTTCTGGCTTTTATTATATTCTAGTACTCAAACAAAATATTTTATATATGACGTTTCCCAGATTTTTTAACCGATTAGTCTTTAATAGGTTTACAATAACAAATCTGCTAAGTGTCATAAAGTGTTAATTTTTCCTTAGACAAATCTAGAGCAATTATGAAGAAATCAACACCCTACAAATTAATCTTTGCTCTTAACCGTTCCTCTCAAGGTTTTACCCTAGTTGAACTGTTGGTGGTGATAATTATTCTCGGTATTCTCTCTGCTATTGCGTTACCGAATTTTTTGAAGCAAGTAGGAAAAGCCAGAGATGTAGAGTTTAGAAATGCAGTAGGCACGATAAATCGAGGGCAACAGGCTTTCCACTGGGAAAGACAGGTATTTGCTGATGGAACAACGTTTCAAGAGACTTTTAGGGCTTTAAATGTAACCATCAACAGTGGTTATATTGATGATTATGTGTTTGAAACCACTGACACAAACGCTACAATTCAGTTAGTTAATAATAATTTCAAAGCTGATGGTACTAAGGCTTATGCTGGGGGTACTTTCTTCCAAGATGGTGACTATTTTACCATTGCTTGTCAGTCTCTTGATGTGGAGTCTCAAATTGCAGCGCCCCTCACCGCTACAGATTGTGGGGTAAATGAGAGATTAAAATAGATATCACCCCAATCTTTTCCTGCACGAAATTGGTGCAAGAGCAGAAAAGGGAGGGGAAGTTAGAATTTAGAAAACAATTAGTTTTATATTCTTCATTCCTTCTACTATCCATTACCCTCATAATTCAATTCCACCTTTTCCCCTAGAACTATTTAAGCGCCCACCGCCTCTTTGGCAGCGTACATCACTTCGAGGGTAATTTGTTCAAAACCTCTGTCACGGGCGAATTTCTCCGTATTACGTTTAACTTTTCCCCGCACGAAACCCGGTACTTTATTCAACTCTCCTTGAGCTTCTTTATCCCAAAATAAGTCAGAATCTGCCGAAATTCCTTTGGTGATAACTTCTTTGGTATCATGCCCACCAAAAATCTCTAATAAATGGTCTTCCATTCCTAGGGTAAAGGAATTATAGATTAAATCGGTAATTTGATTAGTACCTTCATAACCCAAAAATGGTCTGTAACCAATGGGGAAGTTTTGGATGTGGATGGGCGCTGCAATTACCCCGCAAGGAATATTAAGACGTTTACCCACATGACGCTCCATTTGTGTGCCAAAAATGGCAGATGGCTCTAACCTAGCAATAGCATCACCAATTTCCCCATTATCCTCACTGACAAGAATATTATCGCAATACTCACTCACTTCCCGTCTAAACCAATCCTCATCATACTTGCAATAAGTACCAGCCAAAACCACATTAATACCCATTTCCCTGACTAAAATTTTTGTCATGGATGCCGCATGGGTATTATCGCCAAAAACTACCGCTTTTTTACCTGTTAAATTTTGGCAATCAATGGAGCGAGAAAACCAAGCAGATTCAGACACATAAAGGGTTTGATGCTCGATAAAATCCTCATAATCAACCTCAGCGCCCTTCGCCGTTAACACTTCTTGTATTTTACGGATACAGCGCGCGGTTTCTACTACTCCCATGGGGGTTATATCAACAAACGGTTGATCAAATTGCGTTTGTAAATATTCTGCGGTAGCCAAGCCTAATTCACGATAGGGCAAAAGGTTAAACCATGCTTGGGGTAAAGTTTTTAACTCCTCAACGGTGGCTTTATCAGGAATAATCAGGTTAATTTCAATACCCAAATCTGCCATCAATTTTTTCAACTCTCGACAATCATGATGATTATGAAAACCGAGGGTAGAAATACCAATAATATTAACGGAAGGATGGGGAGTCCTTGTGGTGCTTATATCGCCTTTTTTTTGTGCTTTTTCGATGTAAAACTTGACAATTTGCGCTAAAGTACGATCCGCCGCCTGTAACTCGTTATAACGGTAATGGTTAACATCGGCTAACATGACATCACCCTTACTATTTAACTGAGCTCGACTGACAAAATTTTGCAAATCTTCTTGTAATATACTAGAAGTACAAGTAGGAGTAAGGACGATTAAATCGGGGCTTTCTTCTTGATCTTTTCTGACAATATTATCAATAACTTTTTCTTGGGAACCGCGCGCTAAAACGTTACGATCAACAATACTGGCAGTAACGGGGGTAAAATCTCTTTCTCGCTCTAACATGGAGCGCATAACGTTAAAATAATCATCGCCGAGGGGTGCGTGCATGATAGCATGGACGTTTTTAAATGAACTGGCAATGCGTAGAGTGCCGATGTGCGCTGGTCCTGCATACATCCAGTAAGCTAGTTTCATGGGTTTTTATCTCCGAGTGGGTGATGGCTTCTCCTCTTAGTTTGCTACTTTTTTCCCCTTTATTCTCCTTTTCATTTACAAATATTCATTTAAACAATGGACAATGGATAATTGACAATGGATAATGAAAGAGTATTAAGTTAATCAAGGTTTGCTGAATAAAGTTAGAAGTTTTGATTCATGAAGATTACAGGAGTTTTCATTTCCTTAAACTACACTTTAGATTGTCAGAAAACTCCCTTTGCGCCTTTGCGCATCGAGGCGAGAAACAAAAAACTTAGATATTAGGGAAAAATACGACTTTAGTAATAATTCCTAATAATCCTGTTACTAAGACACCAACCAAACCCAAAAACCCTAGCGTTAAAGTATTGAAACGAGTATTAATAGAAATTTCTAGCTTGTCAATTTTGTTATCTAGTTTTTCTTCCAAAGTATCAATTTTACTATCTAGTGTTTCTCCTAAAGTATCGATTTTACTATCTAATTTATCGATTTTGTTGTTTAGTTTTTCTTCTAAAGCATCGATTTTGTGATCTAGTTTTTCTTCTAAAGCATCGATTTTGTGATCTAGTTTTTCTTCTAAAGCATCAATTTTGTTGTCTAGTTTTTCTTCTAAAGCATCGACTTTACCGTCTAATTTATCGATTTTACTGTCTAATTTATTGACTAAAGTCTCGATTTTACTGTCTAATTTATCGATTTTACTGTCTAATTTATTGAGTACATCAATCAAACTAACTTCGACTGTTTGTGCCATGATCAAGTATTCCTAATTTCAATGTTAATGAAAAATGAGTAGTTCATCGCTACTGTTTTTGGTTTTCATTCTAGCCTACTTCTCTATTTGTTAACTGAGAAACTATCCAGCGCCCTCCCTCCGAGTTGTAAACTATAAAGACTATCGATATTGTTAATGTAAAGAGGTTGACCATCGGTGAGGTGCGCTAAAACTAATTGAGTATCTTGGGCGAATAAACCGCGCCGACTACCTACTTCCAATTCTGTTATTGTCTCACCTTGTAATAATTTCCCCTTTTCGCCCTCAAAAATTAATACTCCTTCATCGCCATAAACTTCTAAAGTGCGATTACTGACAGAAAAAACTTCACCCTTGCCATAAGTAACCGTCACCGCCACCTGATTTTTAAACTTCAACTGCGCCTGACACCAACAAGAATGAAAATAACCGGCGGAGGGCGCATTCCAAAAGCGCCCTTCACAATATACTTGATCTACTTCACCAAAAATATTAGTAAAACGGTTAAAACGAGACTGCGCCGCCATGAGAGGAAAACCATAATCATGATGATTATAAGTCCAATAAGGCGTAAATTTGGGCTTGGCTAAAATGGTAGTATAACGTGCTAAGAAAGGATTACCAATTAAATGAAGATTATCTACCAGCGCCCGATGCACACCGCTTAAAATTTCGATATGCTCAATATGAAGTAATTTTCTTTTTACCTTAGCTAAATTAATCAACTCTGGGGCTTCTGCCGGTTGAATCGTGAGGGGATACTCGACAATAACGTGTTTATCAGCCAACAGCGCTTCTCGCACGATAGTGCCATGGAGGTAGTTAACATTAGAAATACAGACTAAATCAATGGACTGATTTTTAATTAAATCCTGCCAACTGTAAATATGATGGATACCGTGGGTTTGAGCAAAATCTTTGGTTTTATCGGGAGTATTCCCACTCACCGCCACTAATTCAGTATGAGGTGATTCGTTAAAGGCTTCCGCACGTCTAGCGGCGGCGTATCCAGTGCCAATAATACCTACTTTTAATGGTAATTCTCTGATGTTATAATCTTGGTTCATATTAGTCAAAAGGGCAAAGGGGAAGAGAAGTTAGAATTTAGAAAACAATTACTTATATCTTCATCTCATTATCAATTATCCATTATCCATTGTCAATTTCCCCTCAGAGGTAAAATAATGATTCAAGTCAATGCTTCATCTTCAAAACAGTTACAAATTGAAGATTTGGGATTAATTTCCTATCATCAGGCTTGGCTATATCAAAAACAATTATTACAGCAACGATTGAACGATGCTAATTCAACAGATATTCTTTTGATTGCTGAACATAACCCCGTTTATACTCTCGGTACAGGGTCAACCCTCGATAACCTCAAATTTGACCTAAAAACCTTTACAGGGGAGTTATATCGCATCGAGAGGGGGGGAGAAGTAACATATCATTGTCCCGGTCAGATTGTGGCTTATCCCATTTTAAATTTACGGCATCATCAGCAGGATTTACATTGGTATCTGAGAAATTTAGAGCAAGTGATGATTAATTTATTGGCAATTTACGGGGTGGAAGGTAAGCGAATTCAGGGTTTGACGGGAGTCTGGGTAGAAAATGAAAAGGTAGGGGCGCTGGGTATCAAAGTTAAACGCTGGATTACCATGCACGGTTTTAGCTTTAATGTAAATTGTGATTTGGCTGGTTTTAAAGAGATTATCCCTTGTGGTATTAAGGATAAAGGAGTGACGAAATTATCTCATTTTGTGGAAAATGTTGACATAGTAGAAGTTAAACAAAATTTGAGCGAGGTTTTTAAAGCAGTTTTTGGTTATGAGTGAAAAATAAGAAATTATCTTGAAATGTGAGTGAAAGACCCCCGTTGAATTTCTCAACAAAAAAATACCCACTGAAATCAACGGGGGATGTAAACGAACCAACAAAAAAATCG
>JACYMF010000096.1 GCA_015272165.1 Cyanobacterium sp. T60_A2020_053 | reverse complement strand
CGATTTTTTTGTTGGTTCGTTTACATCCCCCGTTGATTTCAGTGGGTATTTTTTTGTTGAGAAATTCAACGGGGGTCTTTCACTCACATTTCAAGATAATTACAGGCAAGAGGTACTAATTGTCTTATCACACTTTAGCTTCCTTTGTTAACACTAGATGATGAAATTTTCAAGGACTTATAAATCTGCTAGAAATGATTTAGGATGGCTAAAATATTTTGAACTATATATAAAGCATATGTAAGGGTTTTAAAACCTATTGTTATTATATAATTAGGGTTTAGTTAAGAGATCACAACCGTTATCAAAAAAATGGTTAAAACACAATAAATTAATAAAAAATAACTTCTCTAACCCTTGCTCATTAATTGTCAGTTTTACTCCAAGGAGTAGAAGCAATTAAACCCACTAATAACCACCAAATAGTGTTAATTTGAGGACGAAACCAAACCGTATCAAATAAGCCTTGAGTGGCTAAACCCACCAGCGCCCCTAACCCCACTATAATCCATATTCCTCTGATTTTATCAGCTTGTTTTAATAATTGTATTTGTTGAATATAACGATGATAAATTGACCCTAAAACACCTAAAAAACAGGTAAAACCGATAATACCACTTTCGAGAGGAATTTCTAAAAAGATAGAATAAGCACTAAGAGCAGTAAAATTAGTTTTCATGTAAAGGGGGTAAATTTGATTAAAAACTTGATTACCAATACCAATGCCAAAAATCGGATGATCTTTTAACATTTGTAATACCGCAATCCATACATTAATACGAAAATTATTACTACTATCACCGCGCCATGAAAAAATACTTAAAAATCTTTCTCGCAAAGGTTCAACTACAATAAAAGCCATGGCAAAAAAGAGCAGAAATAAACCGAATAAAATCGGTAATAACCACTTGCGCCAAAAGGGAGATAAATAACTATTCCACCAAAAATTAAGCCCTAAAAAAATGACAAAAAAAGCCATAATTAAACCTAACCAAGCGCCCCTACTCCCAGTAAAATAAATACAGGTGATATTAGTTACTAACATCACTAAGGCGAGAATTTTTTGAGGAATACTACGCCAAGTAATCAGCGCCCCTACACTAAGCGCCACCGCCGGTAAAAGATAACCACCCAATAAATTAGGATTACCTAAATAGCTATAAACCCTTGTCACATCTGCCGTTGCGGAGTTAGTGTCAGTCCATGTCGCTAGGGCATCCACGCCAATAATTTGTTGACGAATACCATAACTACTAACAAGTAAGGACACCAGTAAAAAAGTGCTGGTAATCCAGTTTAAATAGCGTTTATTGCCCAATATTCGAGCCGTGAGGGCAAAAAAGGTCAAATACAAAGTGAACTTGATTAAGCCCATCATAGAAGCGGATTTGAGGGGAGAAAATGCCGTGGCGATGATGGATGCTAACCAATAGGCAAAAATCCAGAGATGAATGGCGGTGATTTGATTAGGCTTTATCTCCGCTACCGTCAAAATTAACCATAATCCAGCGCCCGCCATCAAAACTACTCCAAGGGCGCTGGTACTACTAAAAGGGGTCATAATTAGTAGAATACAGGTGAGGATAACGGCGAAGGGCGCTGAATAAGCTAGTAAATAACTACTATCATACCAAGAGTTAAATAAACCGATAGTATTACCAATAAAACTGGTTTGTCGCCATCGTAGCAAAGAATTGGTTTTGATTTTTACATTCATATAAATAGATAGGGGTTGCTGAAAAAGTGATGTCTTGAGGGTAATGGATAATGCACAATAGACGGAATGGATAATGTAGAAGTAATTGTTTTCTAAATTCTAAATTCTAAATTTTAACTTTTCTTCCCTTTGCCCCTTGCCCTTTGCCCTTTTAGTATCTTTCATCAATGGGAATCCACTCAAAACCATGGACAATACCTTGAAAATAATCAGCCATAGTTTCAATGGGATAAGGCGTATTACCATTTGCCCCAAACCAACGCTCATAAATAGCAATAGCTGACGGTGTATCAGTCGTCACGCCCTGCATAAATTTAACGAGAGTATAATTTACCGTATCGCGCCATTGGGATTGATTCGGTGGTAAAGTACAAGCGTAGGATTCAATGACATAGGGAAACTCAGGCACAATTTCATAATCTTGGGGGGAGGGCGCTTGTTTTCGCAGGGATTGTAACAGTATGCCATCCCCAGCAAAACCATCAATTTCCCCCTTAACCAATTTTTGCCAACCTTCCTCCTCAGAAGCAACGGGAATCAGATTAGCCGCAGTAGCATACCTTGTAATCGCTTTTTCATTGGTAGTTTGAGGAATTACCGCAATATTTGCCCCTTTTAGGTTATCCGAATTAGCAAAACCGCTTCCTTTTTTGGTAATCATTTGAGTGCCACTGGCAAAATAACTCACCGAAAAATCCACTGTTTTTTCTCTCTCCCAAGTGACGGTAGTCGAACCACATTCAATATAAATACTACCATCTATCACTTCTTGGAAACGATTTTGAGGATTGATTGGCACTAACTGTAAAGTAATTTTTTGCCCTAGTTGTGTTTCCAATTCCTCTCTAATCAAGTCCAAAATTTCAATAGCATAACCCACAGGTTTTCCCTCCTCATTAACGAAAGCAAAAGGAGGTGTATCCAGACGATAACCTGCTTTCATTATTCCTGTTTCTTTGACTTGCTCCAAAACTTCCTGTGCTAAAACCGAGGAGGGGAAAATATTAACGACAGAAAACGATAAAGCAAGGATGATCAGTTTTTTCCACATAATTTCGTCAGCTGAAAGTATTAGTCAAAAGGGCAAAGGTTAAAAAAGGGCAAAGTTAAAAGGGCAAAGGTAAATTTAAAGATAGATTAGATTACCATTAAATTTGCTCACATCTGAAAAGATGAAGTTTTAAACCGTGTATCTTATAAATACCTTAAAGCTATTTTAAATGTTTTCTGGTAGGTAAGGAAGATTGATTCTGTCTTTTATTTTAGTCAAAGCTATGGTAATAATAAAAAGCAAGGGGCTTAACCCTCTTTTTATCTTGAAATGTGAGTGAAAGACCCCCGTTGAATTTCTCAACAAAAAAATACCCACTGAAATCAACGGGGGATGTAAACGAACCAACAAAAAAATCG
>JACYMF010000095.1 GCA_015272165.1 Cyanobacterium sp. T60_A2020_053 | reverse complement strand
CGATTTTTTTGTTGGTTCGTTTACATCCCCCGTTGATTTCAGTGGGTATTTTTTTTGTTGAGAAATTCAACGGGGGTCTTTCACTCACATTTCAAGATAAATTTTTTGCCGTTTTAATCTGTCGTATTTAAAGAATGAATTTTGGCGATCATTTTTAACCAATTTTCCTCATCAGGGCTTAAATTCCCCTCATCCAGCGCCCCTCGCAACCAATTTAAGTCGTCAGGTGTTAAAGCTAAAATAGGAGTATTACAGATATTTTGTAAATGCCATTGCCATACTTTAACAAAACCATCTAATCCAGCAGTAACCAAAAAACGATTATCCCCACTAATTTTTACCTCTCGAATTGGTTGAGAATGTCCTTGAATGATACCCATTTCTTCCCCGTCAGGCAAACCCCATAAGCGCACGGTATTATCTCGGCTACCGGTTGCCAAAAGATTTCCTTGAGAGTTAATATTCAGACACCAAATAGCGCCCTCATGACCATTTAAAGTTTTTCGTAGAGTATAATTAGCTAATTGCCATAATTTTGCCGTGCTATCTTCACTGACAGTAACGAGGGTTTGACCATCAGGAGTAATGGCTAAATTCCACACTGTGGCGCTATGATCAGTCAAAGTAGAGAGATTTTCCCCTGTAGTCAAAGACCAAATTTTCACCGTATTATCCCTACTAGCGCTAACCAAAACACGACTAAAAGGACATACCACAAGGGCAGTAATGGCATCTTGATGACCTTCTAAGCTATATTTTAACTCACCATCAGGTAAACTCCACACCTTCACCGTGTGATCTTGTTTTCCCCCTCCAGCAATGAGAAAATTATCATCAGGGCTAACTATAACCTTTTCTACTTCCGTCTCAAATCCCGACAATACCTTATTTAATTTGCCACTGGGATAATGCCATAAACGAATTTCCCGATAACTAGCGCTAGCAACTATTTTACAATCTTTTGTCATTGCCAAGGACCACACAGAGGAAGATTTTCCCGATAAATTAGCTAAAATATTTCCTTCGGGAATGCGCCACATACACACGGTTTTATCTCGACTACCACTGGCTAAAATTGTGCCATCTTCACTAATTGCCAGACTTCCCACCCCTTTAAGATGTCGTTTTAGGGTGGTGATTTCTTCTCCTGTTTGGGCATGATTAATGATGATGCTATTGCCACGGGCGCTGATAATATATTGACTATCAGGGGTAAGTAATAGCGCCCCTATGCTTTCACCTTCTCCCTCCATAGTATGCACACAGCGCAAAAATTTCCCTTGGGGAATAGATTTACCTTTGATACTTACCGCTAAATGGAGTAATTCTGCCAAAATAGCTTTATCTTCTGGTTTTTCAGGCAAAGCACGATTATTTTTGAGTTTTTTGACAATTTCTCGACTCCAAAACACGGGCGCTATAAACACTAAATCCCATAAAGTTGCCCAATTACGCCCATTACTTAAAACTTCGATTAAATCTCCCCACTGCGCAAAATCAATTTCTTTAACCCGTCTGCCTTCTTTTCCCCCAAGGCGCATCCATACCCATTCCATTCTTTTCAATAGCCTACCATGATCATCCATGCGCTGTTGTAGTTCGGAGGGCGCTTGATAATACACCTGTTCTAATAAAATTTGGTCTGGATCAACTTGTCCATATCTTTCCCACTGTTGAGTAAGATAATAGAATAAAGTTGACTGATAGGGGTCAGAAGGACGATAATTAGCACTAATAGCGATTTCCAGCGCCCTCCCATTATTTTCTTCACTAGCTAAACGACACACTTCAGCTTCTAACTCTTCATTGGGTAAATTGGCTAACCATTCTAGCGCCCTTCCCTTAATTTCTTGATCTTTATCGTCTAATAAATCCAATAAAATGGGAAGAATTTCTTTACCTTTTTCTTCAAAAATACCTTGCCAACTGAGATTAACCGCCGTTAAAACTCTTAGTTTGAGAGGATTGTAGGCTACCCATCCTCGCAGTTTTAATAATTTGGTTAACTCTTCATTGCGATTTTGCGCCCACATAGCGCACACCGCATTGATTAGAGATTTATCTTGAATGCGAATTTCTTTGATGGTATTGAGGATAGCATTTTTCAGTTTATTATCGGGAGTAAAAATCAGCGCCCTAGTGAGAATTTCAATGGTTTTGGGGGTTTTATCTTTGGATAATTCCTTAACTGCTTGTTGCCTAATCCTTTCACCTAATAAGGGTGTTTCGTTGTATAGTTTTTCTTCTAGTTTACCTAACTTTTCTGCATCCATGAAATTCTATCTCTAACCTTATTGCTTTATTATAAGTTTAATTAGGGACAATTGATAATGGACAATTGATAATGGATAATTGATAATGGATAATTGATAATGGATAATTGATAATTTAGAATTTACGCACCAACGCCTTAAATATTTATACTTCTTACTTCTTACTTCTTACTTCTTACTTTCTCCCTTTAACTCTTCTGATTTATTTAAAATTCGATAAGCTATGGCGAGTTTTGAGATAATTTCCTCTGATTCAAAGTCTAAATCAAGAAGTATTTTACCCCACATAATTACCTCTGAATATAAACATTGTTTTTCCGCAATATTCATTAGTTGAAATATTACCCAATAATCATTATTTTTTATGTCTAAAGCCTCAAGGTAACTGTGACGGGCGCTGGTTAAATTACCTATTTTTTGCCAACACTCACCACAACGATATAAACTCCAATAATCACGGGGACGAATTTTTAGAGCATGATGAAAAAAATCTAAAGCATGGATATATTTTCTTAAATAAAAATAAGATTTAGCAAGACGATAGTTGATCCAATAATCTTGCGGATTGTTAACCAGCGCCCTCCGCAAATATATCATTGCTTCAGTGTGACGGGCTAACTTTTCTTGTAAAATATAACCGATACTATACCAAGCCCAATAATTATTTGGTTGTAAATTTCCAGCTTGATGAAAACTATTTAAAGCTGACGGATATTGACCTAATTCTTCTAATACTTTACCGTGATGATACCAAGCAAAATAATCATTCGGGTGATATTCTAGCGCCCTTTGGTAACTATACAAAGCATCTTCTAGTTTGGAGTGCGCTTGTAATTGTCGGGCTTGATTATACCAACCTTGATAACTGTCGGGGCGACATTCGAGGTGACGATAAACCGTATCAGAACTAGCCATAATCCTAGATAGTTTTTTTTCTACTATATCATCTCATAGGGAAGGGGAAAGTTTTAAAAATAACAAAGTCAAAGGCTGTTGATATTCTTAATATTGCTCTGCTATCCTAAAAAAGTACGGTAAATCCGTACATTTAGTTTAAGTACCGTTAAATTGTGAAAAAACCATGAATATCACCAGCGTTAACCAATTTAGAGACAATTTAAAAAGTTATGTCGATGAAGTAATCAACCATCATATTCCCTTGACAGTGACTCGGCGTAATGGGGACGATTTTATGGTAATCAGTCGGGAAGACTGGGAAAGGGAACAGGAAACCTTGTATGTTTTACAAAATCGTGACTTAATGGAGCAAATTAATTAATCACAAATTACCCATAACCAAAAAAAAGGTTATCAGCCAAGTCAAGGAAGAAATGGTTGACACTCCCACCACTAAACCCTACGGGTTATAGTGGGGGATTCTTGGTTCACCGACTCGCCGTTAGACGACAGCCCATAGGCAATCGCCCAAGAGGGCAAATCTCCCCAAGCGTATGTTCCCGTATGCCCTACGGT
>JACYMF010000094.1 GCA_015272165.1 Cyanobacterium sp. T60_A2020_053 | reverse complement strand
TCCTGTCATAAAACTTTTTCCTTCATTATAAATCATCCCATAAAAATGCAACGCCACCTTTTTACTATCCACTGTCCACTAACCACTCCTCTCACGACTCCACTTTTTCAGCAAACCCTATTTGGTTAGAAGCGTTGCAGAAAGCGTCTTTACGCTAACATATAGTGTAAGCCATAATTTAATACTCAAAACTTGAATTTGCCTTGATTGAACAAGAAACTTTCCGACTCCTCGAATGGCAACGATTATGCCAACATCTCTCCACTTTTGCCGCCACTAAATTAGGGGTGATTGCCTCGCAAAATTTGGGCATCCCTAACAGGATGGAGGAAACCCTCATATTATTACAGCAAACGAAGGAAGTATATCGCATTGAAAGCGGTTACAATCCCAATTGGACATTTTCAGGGATTCATGACATCAGCGCCCCTCTCGAAAGGGCAAAATTAGGGGGTTTGTTAAACGGAGAAGAATTGTTAAATCTTGCTACCACCATGGCAGGAATGCGCAAATTAAGAAGGGTAATTGACGATTTAGAAGACTCCCCAGCGCTCTCCACCCTAGTAGAAAATATTAGGACTTTCCCCGAATTAGAACAGGAAATCCATTATTGCATCGATGATCGAGGGGAAATTACTGAAAGAGCTAGTCCAGACTTAGCACAAATTCGCCAAAAAGTCAAGGGTTTACGGCAAAATATTCAACAAACTTTACAAAATATGATTCAAAGGCACGGCAATGCCCTCCAAGAACCAGTAATTCAGCAACGGGGGGAGCGCTTTGTATTACCATTGAAAGCGGATCATAGTGGACAAATTAGCGGTATTGTTCATGATACCTCCTCCACAGGTTCGACTTTATACATTGAGCCAAAAAGTATTATTGATTTGGGCAACCGTTTACAAACCAGTAAAGGGCAAGAAAAACGAGAGGAGGAAAAGATTTTACGGGCGCTGACGGAAAAAGTTGCTTTGGTATGGGAAGAATTAGAGCAATTATTGGCAATGGCTACGGCGTTGGATTTAGCAACGGCAAAAGCTCGTTATAGTCTTTGGTTAGAAGGAAATGCACCTAATTTTGTGGACTTTGAGCGAGAAAGCATCACTCTGAGACGGTTAAAACATCCTCTTTTAGTATGGCAGGAAAAAAATGAACAGGGAGGGCAAGTAATTCCTATCGATGTCTTAGTTAAGCCTGAAACTAGGGTAGTGGCCATAACTGGACCGAATACGGGGGGAAAAACAGTCACGTTAAAAACCCTCGGCATTGTGGCGTTAATGGCAAAAGTGGGTTTATTTATCCCTGCCAAAGAACCTGTAGAAATTGCTTGGTTTGACAAGGTTTTAGCCGATATTGGGGATGAGCAGTCCTTAGAACAGAGTTTATCGACTTTTTCGGGTCATATTCGCCGAATTATCCGCATTCTCGATGAATTAGACACAGAAAGGGCATCATCTTTAGTGTTATTGGACGAAGTGGGCGCTGGTACTGATCCTAGTGAGGGTAGCGCCCTTGCCATTGCCATTCTAAAGTATTTAGCGGATCATAATCTCTTGACTATTGCCACTACCCACTATGGGGAGTTAAAAAGTCTCAAATACAATGACGGGCGCTTTGAAAATGCTTCGGTGGAATTTGATGACGTGAGTTTACAGCCTACCTATCGTTTATTATGGGGCATCCCCGGACGCTCTAATGCTTTGATTATTGCGCAAAGGTTGGGCTTATTGTCTGCCATTATTGAGGAATCTCAAGAGTTAGTGGGCGGTTATTCCCAAGACGTGAATCAATTAATCAGCGAGTTGGAAAACCAACGGAGGGCGCAGGAAGAAAAACATCAACAGGCGGAGGATTTATTGAAGAAAACTGAGCGTTTTTATCAGGAAGTGGAGGCAAAGGCTACTTCTTTACAAGAGAGAGAAAGGGATTTAAAATCACAACAAGAACAAGCGGTGCAAAAGTTGCTTTTGGATGCTAAGAGTCAAATTGCACAGGTAGTTAAGGAGTTACAGAAAAAGGGTAATCCTTCTGCCCAACAAGCGCACGAAGCACGGGAAAATATCCTCAAAATTGAGGAGCGTTTTTTAACTCCCGTCAAAAAGGCTAAACGGGTTTATAAGCCAAAGGTAGGGGAAAGGGTGCGCATTCTCAGTATTGGGCAAACTGCTGAGGTTTTGGCTGTGGCGGAGGGCGCTGAACAGTTAACCGCGCGCTTTGGTATTATGAAAATGGTGATTCCTTTTACTGATGTGGAATCTTTAGACGGTAAGCGTTTTGAGAAGGAAGAAAAAGCGGAAGTAAAACCGAAAAAGAATCTTTATCAGGAGAAGAAACCGCAATCGGTAGCAAAGGTGCGCACCAGTCGTAATACCGTGGATATTCGTGGGCAACAGGTGCATCTTGCTTTACCTACTTTGGAAAAAGCTATTTCTAGTGCTACTGATTTTGGTCTGCTTTGGATTGTACATGGAAAGGGGACGGGCGCTTTGCGTTCTGGGGTTCATGATTTCTTACAATCTCATCCGCAAGTTAGTAAATACGAGCTCGCACCGAAAGAGGAGGGGGGCGCTGGGGTGACGGTGGCTTATTTGGGTTAAGGGAAAATCCTCATCAATAAAAGACTCTAGCAAATTTGTTAATTGATTATAAATTACCATTTTCTTTGCCACAGAAGGGATTTGTTGGGTTTCGTGCCTACCTACATTTAAGGGTGGAGGGCGCATGGTTATAGCCGTAATGAAAAGGGTGGAGGGCGCTGGGTTGTTGAGTGGTAAGGGTAAGGATAAAAAGTAATTTGATTGTATTTTAATCAGGTTATGGGCTGAGATTTGTTGTTGTGGGTTGAATCGTATTCAACCCCTAGGTAAAATATAATTTTTATAGTGTTGATTTTGGATAAAAATATATAACTTCAATAAATTATTTGACATTCCAATACTTTTGTGTGGAGTAATTCTATTCAAATCATAATCAATTAGGAGATCAATATCACTATTTTCTTTTTCTTCCCCTCTCGCTACAGAGCCGAAAATTCTGACATGATAAGCACCATGTTTCTCGGCAATTTTAATAATTTCTTCTCTACATTCAGACAATAAAACATCTCTTAATTTTTTCATGGCTCGTTTTCATCACTTTTCTTTGTTCAATGTTTTTATATTTTAGTATAACTTTATATTAATTTGAGTCTATATTATCCTTGCAAAATTTCTTGATCTAATTAATCTTTGATACTTTATAATAGCTAATTATTGGATTGAATAAATGGGTATTTAATTAATGAAAAGTTTAGCTAATTTCCCCCCCTACAAATATAGGGGGTTCGGGGTTTTACTGCTCAGAGGACTGGCACAGTCAGTAATGATAGTGTCTTTTGGTTAAATTCTTTTAGCGGTACTGATCTTAGTCCTTTAGGTAGTACAGACGTTAGCGCAGGTGTTCAGGCATTTATTAATAGCCTCACCTATACCAGCGCCCTCCGTCACTACTCCTGAACCCAGTTTCAAGTAATCGAGGCAGGAAAAAAAGGCGAATAGGACATAACCTCTTAATCAGATTAAGTAAAGACAAAAAAGATGTCTTGCGGTTTTTGAGAGAAGCAAAAGTCCCATTTACCAACAACCAAGCCGAAAGAGATATAACAATGATGAAATATAAGCAAAAAATATCAGGAAGTTTTCGGACGATGAATGCTGAAAATGTTGTTTTTGTTTAAATTTTTACCAACATAGGTAGTTACAAGATTTTTGATTTATTCAGCAAACCCTAATTAACCTTTCCCTTTTTGAACAATTATCCATTGTTCATTTAATGTTAATATTTGGCGATGAAAATATTTTTAAGAGTAAAATGAGTCAAATTAGAGTAGGATTATTGTTTGGAGGGCGCTCGGGAGAGCATGAAGTGTCCATAAAATCGGCAAAAGCCATCATGTGCGCCCTCCACACTGGCAAGAATCAGCAAAAATATCAAGTTATCCCTTTTTATATTAATCCCAACGGTTATTGGCAAGACCCCGAAACCTCTCAACAAATCCTCACTTCTGGAAAAAGTAATGTCGACACATCCCATCAATGCAAATGGTATTTTCCGCCACAATGTGAAGAAATCCAAGTTTGGTTTCCCATTCTTCATGGTCCTAACGGCGAAGATGGTACAATTCAAGGACTATTAACCCTCATGGATACTCCTTTTGTTGGTAGTCCTGTACTAGGTTCAGCTTTAGGTATGGATAAAATTGCCATGAAAAATGCTTTTGCCTATGCTGGTTTACCCCAAGTTAATTACCTTGCCGTGACGAGGGCAGAAATTTTCTCTAATGCCTGTATTTTTCCCAAAAAATGTGATGAAATTGATAGTACCCTTGGTTATCCCTGTTTCGTTAAACCTGCCAATCTCGGCTCATCCGTTGGTATTGCCAAAGTAAATAATCGTCAAGAATTAGAAACTGCCCTAGAAGAAGCGGCACAATATGATCGAAGAATTATTGTGGAAGCAGGGGTAAAAGCGAGAGAGGTGGAGTGCGCTGTATTAGGCACAACCAACCCCAAAGCCTCAGTAATCGGAGAAATTACCTATGATGCTGAATTTTACGACTATGAAACCAAATATACTGACGGCAAAGCTCAATTAATTATCCCAGCGCCCCTCACCCCAACCATAGAGACTAAAATCAAAGAAATGGCAATACAAGCCTTTCAAGCCTTAGACTGTCAAGGATTATCACGGGTGGACTTTTTCTATATCGAATCAAGCGGAGAAATTTTCATCAACGAAATTAATACCTTACCCGGTTTTACCGCGCTGAGTATGTATCCCCAACTATGGGAAGCCTCTGGGATTACTTTCCCCGAATTAGTCGATGAACTTATCACCCTAGCCATAGAGTATTAACAATGGATAATTGATAATATCTTAGTTCAATTCATTGAACGATTTGCCCGTTGGTTCCGTGTAATTCATTACACGGTGGGAAACGGATACAAACCCAACATTCATTACACGGTGGGGTAATGCAATTCACCCACAATTCATTACACGGTGGGAAACGGATACAAACCCACTTATTACATCTTACTTAAAAAAGCGCCCAGCGCCCTCCCCTTCACCGCCTCATCAACCAACGGAAATGTACTTAAAATATGCCTAAATTCCCTTTCATTCAACCCGTAGAGGTGCGCTACCATCCCATCAATTTCCGCCCTTAAATTCTCTCTCTCTGCATTTTCTCCCTCTGCATTTTCCCCCCCCTTTAACAAGGGGGGCTGGGGGGGATCAGATGTATTTATATCCCCAGACGAAGGGCGCTGGGTAGCATTTTTGTTGGGGATTGATCGCGCAGCGCCACTTTGTGATCCCCCTAAATCCCCCTTAAAAAGGGGGACTTTTTTCACTGAAGATAAACCAATCTCCCGCGCCAAATCATCATATTCTGCGGTGGTACAAATTAACTTACCAGCGCACTCCACTATCTCATCAAAATATTTATCCCCTTCTCTTAATCTTGGCACTGGTAATTGATAAATATAGAAAAAATTAATAGTAGTTGTGACACTTTGTCTTAATATCCAATCTAAAACAAAACTATTAAAAATTCCACATAAAAAAACTTGGCTTTTATTATCTATAATCCTATTGCCTGAAGAGTCAAAAATTTTTGCATTAGGTAATTTATTTCCATGAAAAGATCGAGTATCTATAGTAGCAATTAAAGTCCTTTGATCTGTATTTCTAGCAATATCTCGAAAACCTAAACGATAACATTGATAATCCAAAAGTTGACCAGAATCAGCGCCCTTCTTCCCAAGTAATTTTTGTCTTGCTTCCGATTCTTCTAGCCAATATTTAGGAGGTGCAAAATTATGAGTAAATTGGTGAATCATTTTACCCTCGTATAAAGGCAGTCTGGAGGGCGCTGGTTCAGTATAGAATAAATTACTATCACTGGTCATATTAAATTCTTGTTTTAACTTTAAATTCCAACAGTCTTTTATTTCCTCACCCAAAAGCGGAAAACGCGCCATTTTTTTAGCAATTTCTATATCCAAATCACCCTTAAACTCCATAATAGACAGAGAATCAGGAGATAAACGGCGCACCAAACCCACATCAATAATAACCGCCTCATCATCAAAAAAACTCGTTAATTCTGCCACATCATGACGCATAAACCTAGCCGGAAAACATTGATTAACTACCCCTTCTTGACTTTCTCCCCTCTCCTGCGGGAGAGGGGTTGGGGGTGAGGGCAAATTCTCCTGCGGGAGAGGGGTTGGGGGTGAGGGCAATTTTTTCTCAAAACTAAGAATCACAAACTTAAAACTTTTATGCACACCTTCAAAAATAGCCTTGCGATTTTCAAAACAAAATAAACCAGTAATAGTAGTGAGAGAAAACAGCATTTCTCGCAGTTGCTTAGTGCCTAAATCAGTATAAATGCCACTAGGAATAACAATGCCACATTGACCATTTTTAGCCAGTAAATTAACACATTGTTCTAAAAATAAAGCATATAAATTAATTTTTCTGGAGGCATTTCTACCATTAACTAAAGAAATTTGATTTTTGTATTGTTCTGAATTTTTAAAATAAGCACTAACATGGGGATAATTACTACAATAATTTAACCAAGCCTTTTGCATTTCATCATCTTTCATAAACTGGTTAAATTGTGTTTTCCATGCTTTTATATCTAACTTTTTTTTCTGTATTAAATTATCAAATTGCTGGAAAAATTCTTTTTCATCGGTTTGAAACACTTCCCAAGGTGGATTACCGAGAATAATATCAAAACCGCCCTTAGTGATGATTTTATCAAAATGATAACCCCAATGAAAAGGCATTAAAGCCTCAATGTCTTTAATAGTTAAATTACGCTTAATGGGTTTACCTTTTAGCTGTACTTCCTCATATTTTATACCCAATTTTAGGGTAAATTCATCAAGTAATAATTGATTAAGTTTAACAGTAGATTCCTTATTGACTTTTTCGATATGATCTCGTAACATTTGTAAACGGGAATCTTGATCAGTGCCTTCTATTTCTGCCGAATTAAAAGCGTGTTCTTTATATTTTTTGATACTCTTATTTTTTTCAGCCAGAATTTTTTGATATTGAGAAGAAGCGAGAAGATTTAAAAGGTTTCCTTGATTATTTACCCTCACCCCTAACCCCTCTCCCGCAGGAGAGGGGGATTTACTGTCAAAAGCGCCCTCATCCACCCGAATTAAACCAATGAGAGAATTGCCACTCATGATGTTAAAATCAACATTAGGTAAAGGCTCTAAATCATCAACAGTTTCGGCACTGGCAACTAAACTTAAAAACAGTCTAAGTTTAGCGATTTCCGTGGCTTCCGCCATAATATCAACGCCGTATAAATTATCAGTAATAATGCGTTTTTTGATGTAATATTCAAGGGAAGGATGAGATTGTTTGATATTACTTAATCTAGTTTTATTTGCTTCATTGCCGTATTGTGAAATATAGCTAAAAATTTGCTGATAAATAGTGATGAGATATTGTAAACTAGCCACTAAAAAAGCGCCACTACCACAAGCTGGATCAAGAATGGATAAATTAGGTAAAATATCATCTAATAACCTATTACAAATATCATCATTTTCTGTATTTTCTCCCCCCTTCAATAAGGGGGGCAGGGGGGGATCATTTTGGTTTTTTGATCGCGCAGTGCCACTTCGTGATCCCCCTAAATCCCCCTTAAAAAGGGGGACTTTTTCCTTTTCTAAACTCCCCTCTTCTATGGGAGAGGGGTTGGGGGTGAGGGCAATTTCTCCCACAGGAGAGGGGGAAAAATTAAGTTTTTCTCGAATAAATTTATCGATAGTTTGCGCACATAAATAATTAGTAATTTCGGGCTTAGTGTAGTAAGCGCCAAAGGCTTTTTGATTGATATATTTTTCAAAGATATAACCCAAAACATCGGGATTGATTTCATTTTCGTTTCCCGTTGGGGTGTCGTCTAAATGCCATGTATAACTAGAGAATAATTGAAAAATTTGCTCAAATGCTGAATCTTTAATAGAGATACTATTTTGATATTTTGATTCGATATGATGGGGTAAAAATAAACCACCATTGAGATATTTTATTTTACCAATTAATTGCTTAACTGTTTCACTGCGTTGATATTCTCTTTTAGCGAAACCTTGAAAGAATAAACTAGCTAAAAATTCTTGATAGTAGAGATTTTCACCTCGATTTTTACTTATTTTTAATTTATCTTGTAAATAGTCTTTGTTGCCGTTATCGAGAAAGCCTTTTTTTTGCAAAAAATAAACAAACATTAAACGATTGAGAATAACGGAAGCGTACCAATTTTTATCTTTTATGTCGTCAATGCCATTAATAAATTCAACAAATTGTAAATGTTGTTGTTGAAACTCGGTAAAGAATTTTTTAGTAACTTTTTCGATGTCAAAGGCTTTTTTTGTTCTCTCTTTTACTTCTAATAAGTTGAGATTTTTTTCTTCTGCTAAACTAAAGGTAATATTTTCTAAACTATCCAATAATACTCTTTTATTTCTCGCTGAATATTCTACTAACCTTGGTGAAGGGCGCTGGTTGCCTTCTTTTTTCATCCATTGCCAGATTTGTTTTTTTTCTTGATGAGAAGTATAAATTAGTAGATGTTCTAATTTATATTTACTAAATTCTTGATCTACTTTTTGGAGTATTTTTGTTGAGGGAATACATTGATTATTTAAAGCGCATTGATAAACTACAAACTTACGTTTTTCAGCAATAGGAATAAGTTTAAATAATGTTTCTTCAATAATAATATTTATATCCGTTTCATCTTCGGGATAATCCCATCTTAATTCTTCGATAAATAACGATTCAAAATCTAAATTATCTAAATATTGAGTAACTATTTTGCGATTAATTTTCATGTTATTATTGACGGTGGAGGCTAAGTTTTCAGTATGGGGTGGAGGGCGCTATCTACCAGACAAGGGGTTTAAACCCCTTGTTACTTGATAAATAATATCTTAGTTCAATTCATTGAACGATCGGGCCGTTAGCCGTGTAATTCATTATACGTTGGGGTAATGCTATTAACCCATAAACAATAAGACTAACGCCATAATATCGCCGTGCAATAAATTTCACGGCTACCGTGATGCCGTTTAATAAATTAAACTCTTGATTTACTGAAACTATGATATATTAGTGTACATGATCCAGTACATTAATCAAAAGTAATTGTAATTATGTTTAGTTATGAGATAACCTCACCGACAGAAGCGAGAAATGGATTCTTTCAAATATTAGAAAAAGTAATCGAAACTCATCAAGTCTTTATTATTAATCGTCGTCAAGGGGAAAACGTGGCATTAATCGCCGAGTCAGATTTAAGAAGTTTAGTAGAAATGGTTTATTTATTTAGAAATGAAGCAAATTCTAGTCATTTATTTTCAGCATTACAAGAATCAATAAATGGAGAAATTAAACCTCAATCTTTAGAAGAGTTAAAAGAGGAGTTAGAGATTGAGTAAAAAGAAGAAAGAAAAAGAGGAAGTAGTACCAAATTTTTTACCCATACCCGGATTTAGTAGTCAGTTTAAAAGTGATTTAAAATGGTGGTTTAAAAGCGATCAAAAAAAAGCAGAAAAAATATTAGATTTAGTTACAGAAGTAATGAAAAATCCCTTTCAAGGCATAGGTAAGCCTGAACCATTAAAATATATGGAAGATAATATATGGTCAAGAAGAATTGATATAGAACATCGCTTAGTGTATCGTATTACTAGCACTCAAATTGACTTTCTTACTTGTCGCTTTCATTATGAAAAATAAGATTATCAACGGCATATTTTGCCCTAAAATAAACCTAAAGAACAAATAATTTGACTATCTTTAACCTCATTATCCTCATGGCTAATAGTCAGCGCCGAATCATCCCATAAAGATACCACCATATCTGCTAATTGTTCATCTCTAATACTGCTTTTCAGTTGTCGATTAATCTTCAAAACCGCTTTTTCCTGTAGAGGATACTTATAAATATCTTCCAGCGCCCGAATCAATTTATCCCATTCCATACCTTGAGCTAAAATAGGACTACTTTCCTTGATATATTTAGTATAAGCATCAAGACGAGTATAGCTACGGTGACGGGCGCTGTGACGACTACCTAACGCACCTTGAGCCATCATAGTCTTTTGTTGCTCTATAATAATCTTAGCGCCCCCCGCCACGAGCTGAAAATGATCTTGATGACGTTCAATAGCTGGAGTTGCCAACTCACATTGTGCTAACCTGAGAATACGACTTTGCGACTGGGTGACACTATTGCCATTTTTATCCACATAAGCCAAAGCATCAACCCCATCACCAGTGCGCATATATACCAAAACCCCTTGAGGATTGATACTATCTCCCTCATGATGACGAGTAGAATAAACCACATTAGGTAACTGTTCAATTTTAGTGGTAATCTCAGGGCATAATTGCTTCGCAGTCTCCCAAATACTCAACGCCGAGGAAACCAAATCCACCTCATTATCTTCTACCTCATCATAAATTCCCGATTTTTCATTATATAAATTTAAGATGATATGACTATCACTATCTTCAAAGAATACCTCATCAGTGCCAACAACCTCGGCATTTTCTCGCAAACGATTAACCAATCTACCGCGCAAATTAATTAAATCTTCCACTCCATCAGCAGGAAGAAAAGAATAACAGAGGATTTCTTCCGCTTTTTGCCCAATTCTATCAACCCTTCCCGCGCGCTGAATCAAGCGAATAATCGCCCAAGGCAAATCGTAATTAACAATTATACGACAATCTTGCAGATTTTGCCCTTCACTCAAAACATCCGTAGCGATTAAAATTCTTAACTCCTCCTCCGCCGAAATTGGTTTATTATTGCTCTTAGGGCTGAAATTTTGGGCTAAAGTAGTAGGGTTAGCCGATTTTCCCGTGACACCAGCGCCCTTCGCCATACCTAAATCGGTCAATTTTTCTGTTAAATAAGTGACAGTATCAGCAAATTGAGAAAATATTAAAACTTTCTCATCAGGATGCTTTTTCGTCAATAACTCCCATAAAGCTAATAGTTTTTGGTCATTTTCCGTATTCCAAGTAGGGCATTTACTGAGAATTTTAATTAAATTATAAGCATCTTCTTGTAACTCTTGAGCTAAATCATCATTAAATAAATTTGGTCTAATCCACTTGAATCTTTTTTGGTATTTAGTTTGATATAAATCATAAACTTTTTGGGCTTTTTCTTGATAAATACTTTCCCTGTTTTCGAGATACTCAAATAATTCTATATCTTCATCATCATCAGAGATAGTTTCAATATCTAAATCATTACTTAAAATAGAGTCAGTATCTTGATCATTTACCACTGTGGAAAATAAATCATTATTCTGCGCCCCAATGGGTATATCTTGCCCTGATTCTATGGCATAAAGATAAATATAATTACGCAAAATATGACGCTCAATAGACTGAATAAAAGCATAGCCACTACTTTCTAATCTTTTGAATAAATTAGTACGACAAAAACCAATCAAATTGCGCCCAGCACTTTTTAAACCACCGAGCAATTTTTTCTCAGTATCAGTCAATAATTTTTCTTTAATTGTAGTTAATTGATAGCTACCTAAAGCATAGCGAGGTAAATTAAGATTGCCAATTAAATCAACTATTTCTGTGGAATATAGTTGAGTATAAGGATCATTTTTATCAACTTTAAATTTAACGGTTTTGGGGAGGCGCGCTGGAAAATAAGAACGGCTACCATTGCCTAATTCTAAGTATTTACGACTGACTGGATTCTGATTTGTAGAAGAAGAAATATCTTCAGAAATATCAGACTTAGCATAATTATCTCTAATAAAAGAGCGAGTGCGCCGAATCATATAACGACTCATTAACTCTTGCCAATCTTCGGGAAATTCACTCTTTTCAAAAGCGCTTAAAGTGCGAGGACTGATATTAGGATATTTGATGATAAAATTAACATTACTGATTAATTTATTAGGTTGAATACCTAAATCTTGATGATCTTCAATAAATAACCTTAATTGTGCTGATATATCAAGATAACTTTTATTATAAGGAGTAGCAGTTAACAAAATACAACGACTACCACTTTGTTGAATATAATCTTTAATAACAGCGTATCTTTTCCCATCACGATTACGCAAATTATGACTTTCATCAATGATAAGTAAACGAAATATACCGGGAATCTTATTTAACTGTTTTTCTACCATACTAATGGGTAATATTTTTGCTCTCAAACCGTAATTATCTTGATAACTTTGCCACATACTAACCAGATTTTTCGGGCAAATAATTAAAGTGCTAACCCCCAAATCTTCTTCTAAAAGACGCGCCACCGCAGTAGCAATCATCGTCTTACCCAAACCCACCACATCACCAATAATTACCCCACCTCGGCGATTAACATGACGCGCCGCAATTTTCACCGCCTCTTCCTGAAACTTAAATAACTGAAAACCCGACGGAATTTGATACTGACTTAAACCATCTCTCGCTTCTTGGGAAAGATGATAAGCCATTTTCAGGTAAATATAATAAGGTGGAATTAACTTTTCTGTTGCCCAACTTTCATCAATAATTTGAGCTAATTCTGCACTAATATCCATGCAAAAATTATCTTCCCAGCGCCCTTCAAACCAATCTTGTAACTTTTGTGTAGCATCATGATCTAAAACATCAATATTTAATTCCCCTTGACTTTTAAGACCAGAAAAAGTTAAATTACTACTACCTAAATAACCAATAATCGGTAAGTTTGGATCGCGCTGGTGAATTAAATAAAGTTTAGCATGGAGAGGATAACGTAAATGTAATTTAACAACCACTTTTTGATTAATTAGTTGTTTTTTTAACTGCTGTAATCCTTGGTAATCAGCATTAGTAGGAATACCAGCCATTAATTGTTGCCGAAATTCCCCAGCAATTAAAGTTTTAAAATCTTCGCTTCTGCCTTGGGAAAACTTATCTTTAGAACGAGTAATAATTTGTAACTCTTGATATAGACGATTAGAAGGCAGTTTTTGCATGCCAATCAAAACACGACATTGATTATTTTCTTCCCCTGAAAACTGCTCAATTTGATCAGCAATTAACCGCCAACCTCTGAGGTTAAAATAACCGATACAAAAATCACTTTTATAAGCAGAAAAAAAAGAATTTTGCAACCCTTCTAATAAAGATTGATCAAGATTATCAAATACTCTCGGCATTTTCTAAACCTCCTAATGTCTTAGTTTACCCACAGCAATTTCACTTCAACAGACATCGACTAATTTATTTTTTATTTGCTTGTAGTAAAGGCTTCAGCCCTTAAAATAGCTATGATTGGAGATGTCTAATATAAAACTGTCTCATTTTTATCTAAAAAGACTATAGCGTGACTACTCATATCTCACCATAAAATTTATTTCATTACCAATAGCTTAACTCTACTAAAGTGAGTTTTTTTATACAAAAACTAATACTTTAGACCAGTTTTACCTAATTACTTACAAATTAGTAATATCAACATCTTAGTTCAATTTATTGAACGATCAAACCGTTAGCCGTGTAATTCATTACACGGTGGGTAAATTAGGAAGATATAATCCTTCATAACAGATTACTTGAACATAATATTACAAAACAGGGGTAATCTTCGCTAAACCCAAATAACTAACCCCTTGAGGAGTAACCTCAAAACGACAAGGCAGAATCATTACCCCTTTTTCCCTCGCTTCAGCAAATAAATTTCCGTATTTCAGATCATATTTACTACCCACAGCGAAATATTCACAATCATTACGATTAATAAAATAAAGCATCACAGGGATAACATTTTCTGCGGTTAAAGCAATTAACTCTTGTAAATGTTTTTGCCCTCTGGTAGTCTCAGTATCAGGAAATAAAACGATATTAGGTTCATCACTTAAAGTAGTATTTTTGACCTCTAAATAAATTGGCGGTTGATTATTGTCACCAGTCAAAACAAAATCAATGCGACTTTTGCCATCATGACCAAATTTTACTTCACTTTTAACCTTGTCATACTTTCCTGCTAAATTTTCAATCAGTTGATTTTCTAACAGAGTTTTAACAATGCGATTGGGTAAACTGGTATTAATCCCCACCCAAGTAGAATTTTCACCCACCGCAATCATTTCCCAACTGTAAGGCAACTTGCGCTTAGGATTATCGCTGACAGATACCTGCACCTTACTACCAATATCACATACTCCAATCATAGGACCAGTATTGGCGCAATGGGCAGTAATGATTTCACCGTTATCTAACTCTATATCAGCTAAAAATCGTTTGTAACGTTTGAGAAGTTTTCCTTCTCGTAAAGTAGGGTATTGATAAATCATCAAAATAAGTAGGGAATGCTGAAAAAGTGGTGTCTTTAGGGTAAATTAACAGTTATGAAGTTTTACTTTAATTTTTTGGGCTTAAACTTTCAACTAAACTAAGAGATAAGCCAGTTATCTCAACAATTTCATTAATGGTTAATCCTTTTTTTAGTAAATTAAGCGCAATCTCTAATTTGCCCTCTAATTTGCCTTTTAATTCACCTCTCAACTCACCAGCGTGATAAATTTCTTGATAAATAGGTGATTCTTGCATAATATCGCTCCTTAAAATACCTTTAATAATGTTTTCTGAAATAACTAAGTTAGCTAAAATAGCGCACGCCGCCGTTAGATTACTTTTAACATTTCTATCGGTAATCTCCTCAATAGCTTGAGCCACTTTACTTAATACTATAAAATTTCTTGACACAATACCATAAATAGAGATAAAATAAGACTAACAACACCTACCACGCCTCTAAGATTATGCGCACCCGGTAGGTTTTAAGTATTTGGGACAGTCTGAATAAGTTGAGTAAAGCTGGAAAAGAGTTTGTTAAACCCCCTCTGACTATTGAAGAACAGATACAATTATTAACCGGTCGGGGACTAATTATTAATAATATCATCTCGGTCAAACATCATTTAAGATTTATTGGTTATTATCGTTTATCCGCTTATTTTTTGCCTTTTTGTGTCAACAACACACAAGAGAAAAGTCACAATTTTCAAGAAAATGTTACTTTTGAAGATATTTTAAATATATATATATTTGACCGCAAGTTACGTTTGCTAGTTTTAGATGCAATTGAAAGAATAGAAATAGCGGTTAGGGCAGTTGTGTCAGATACATCTTCCTTAAAATATGGGAAGAATTGGTATGAAGATAAGCATTTATTCGATAATAAATTTAATCATCAAAAATTTATTGAAAAAATAAAAGAAGATATTGACTATCATAATATAAAAAATAACTCTCAAAATTCTCTAAAAAAATCAGAAGTTTTTATCAATCACTATTATCAAAAATATACTAGCCCAGACTTGCCTCCTAGTTGGATGGTATTTCAATTATTACCTTTTGGTAGTGTTTCTCGTGTTTATAAACATTTAAATGATTTAGATTTAAAAAAGGAAATAGCAAGAATAATTAATATTCCGTATCCCATTCTTGATTCATGGTTACATAGTTTATCTTATCTCAGAAATATCTCGGCTCATCATGGTAGATTGTGGAATCGTACTTTTACTATCAAGCCTAAAATTATTAATAAATGTAAAAAAGATGTCCCTTACAATGATAAATTTTTTGCAATAGTTTTTATGATTAATTACTGCTTAAATGAAATTACTATGAATAGTTATTGGTTAACTAACTTGGAAAAATTAATAAAAGAATATCCTGATATTAGTATTGAAAAAATGGGTTTTCCTAAAAATTGGCGAAGTTTATCAATATGGAAATAATTAGATTGTTAACATTTTCTTCCACTAAAATTTATGTTCAAATTACAAGCGCCCTTCAACCCCACAGGAGATCAACCCCGTGCCATAAAATCTATTATGGAAGCCATGGAAAATGGTGATCGTTTTCATACTTTATTAGGTGCGACAGGCACGGGAAAAACCTATACTGTCGCCAATATTATCAGTCAGTGTCACAAACCAACCCTAGTTTTAGCGCACAATAAAACCCTAGCGGCGCAATTGTGTGAGGAATTACGCCAATTTTTCCCTCATAATGCGGTGGAATATTTCGTCAGTTATTACGATTATTACCAGCCCGAGGCATATATTCCCGTTACCGATACCTACATCGAAAAAACCGCCTCGGTTAATGATGAAATCGATATGTTGCGCCACAGCGCCACTCGCTCCTTATTCGAGCGCCAAGATGTTATCGTGGTAGCGTCTATCAGTTGTATTTATGGTTTGGGTATCCCCTCAGAATATCTCAAAGCATCCCTCAAATTGGCAATTAATCAGGAATATGATCCCCGTCAATTATTGCGCGATTTAGTCACCATTCAATATACTCGCAATGATATTGAACTATCACGGGGTAGTTTTCGACTGCAAGGGGATGTTTTAGAAATCGTCCCAGCCTACGAAGACCGCATTATTAGGCTCGAATTTTTCGGAGATGAAATCGAAGCAATTTCCCTTTTAGACCCTGTTGATGGCTCAATAATCGAGCAATTAGAGCGAATTAACATCTACCCTGCTAAACACTTCGTTACCCCTCAAGAGCAGTTGGGGAGGGCGCTGGAAGAAATTAACATGGAGTTAGATTTACGGGTGACAGAGTTAGAAAAAGAGGGGAAATTAGTAGAAGCACAACGCATCAAACAAAAAACCCGTTATGACTTAGAAATGTTAACAGAGGTGGGATACTGTAATGGCGTGGAGAATTATTCGCGCCATTTAACAGGTAGAAAATCAGGGCAACCGCCGGAATGTTTAATCGATTATTTTCCAGATGATTGGTTATTAATAGTAGATGAATCCCATGTTACAGTACCACAAATTAGGGGAATGTATAACGGTGATCAAGCCCGTAAAGGAGTGTTAATTGAGCATGGTTTTCGCTTACCTAGCGCCCGTGACAATCGACCTTTAAAAGCTGATGAATTTTGGCAAAAAGTTAATCAATGTTTATTTGTTTCTGCCACTCCTAGCCCATGGGAAATTGAAAAATCGGAAGGCAAAATTTCGGAGCAAATAATTCGCCCTACAGGTATTTTAGACCCAGAAATCTTTTTACGCCCTACCCAACATCAAATCGATGACTTATTGGGAGAAATCAAAGAAAGAGTAAAACAAAAAGAAAGGGTATTAATTACTACTTTAACTAAAAAGATGTCAGAAGATTTAACCACTTATTTACAAGAAAGGGGAATAAAAGTACAGTATTTACACTCAGAAATTAAGTCCATAGAAAGAATAGAGATTTTGCAAAGTTTGCGTAGTGGTGAATTTGATGTATTAATCGGAGTTAACCTATTACGAGAGGGTTTAGACTTACCTGAAGTTTCTTTGGTAGTGATTATGGATGCTGATAAAGAAGGGTTTTTGCGTTCTGAAAAATCATTAATTCAAACCATCGGGCGCGCGGCACGTCATGTGCGAGGACAAGCCATTTTATATGCTGATAATTTCACTCAAAGTATGGAAAAAGCGTTAAATGAAACTAATCGCCGTCGAGAAATTCAGATGGAATATAACATTAAAAATAATATTATTCCCACATCAATTAATAAAAATTATAGTAGTTCCATTTTAGAGTTTTTGGATATATCAAGGCGCTTAAACTCTCAACAATTAGAGCAAGTTTATGAACATATTGAAGAAATTAGTCTTGATAAAATTCCTGAGTTAATTAAACAATTTGAAGAGGAGATGAAAACCTGTGCTAAAAATTTAGAGTTTGAAAAAGCAGGAGAATTGAGAGATAAAATCAAACACTTACGAAGTAAGTTAATTAATAATTGACAATGGATAATGAATAATTATTTCTCCATCTGCCATCCATTACTTATTAATTCTTACTTCTCTCCTCCCCTTTCTCCCTTCTTCCCTTTCTCCCTTTCTCCCTTTCTCCCTTTCTCCTTGTCAAAATAGGTTAACTTAAAAAATAAAACAACAATGAAAAGCAAAGGGGTAGGGGCGCTGGGTGAAGATGTTACTGATTTTTGGTTAAAATGTCAGGGGTATAGAATATTACATCGTGGTTGGCGCAGTCGTTGGGGAGAAATCGATATTATTGCTTATCATGATAATTTTTTGATTTTCATTGAAGTTAAAACCAGAAAAAAATATAATTGGGATCATGGTGGGCTTTTAGCTGTTAATGATAGTAAACAAAATAAATTAAGATTAACTGCGGAAATTTTTTTAAGCGTTAATCCTCAATATCAAGATGTATCTTGTCGTTTTGATATTGTTTGTCTTCGTTATTATTTAAGTTCAGAAAATCCAGATCAAGAACAATTTAAGTTGTTAAATGATTCCTGTATTATCTATGACAAATATAAATTTGAAGTTGCTTTCTATTTGAAAAATGCTTTTTAAGATAGTATCTTCATAATTTACTTACCGTGTAATAAATTGCACGGCTAATCCTAAGATGTTAATATTGTCAGCCTATTAAGTTATTAAACCAACCTAATATTAAGTAAAATTTATCATACTGAAAGTGAAAGAAGCAAAATGATTGATGTCAAAACAGCCACGGAAATAATTAATCAAAATTGGCTTAACTTCGGTGAAACTTTCACCAGTTGTGATGAATTAACTTCTGTCACATTAGCTCAAAATGTCAGCGCGGATCGAGACTATCCCCCAGCGCCCCTCGCCCGTATGGATGGTATTGCGGTATCATGGCAACAGTATCAGCAGGGAAAAAGGGAATTTATCATTTCAGGTATTATCGGGGCTGGACAACCTCCTCAAAATTATCCCTTAGATACCGCTATCGAAGTCATGACGGGTGCTGTTTTACCATTGGGCTTTGATTTGGTCATTCCTTACGAAGACCTCGAAATTAGGCAAAAAAGTGCGATTATAGCGAAAGAGGAAGGGCGCTTTTGCGGTCAATTTATCCATGAAAAAGGTAGTGATTGCCTAGCAGAAACAAATATATTACAACCAGCAATGAAATTACACGGCGCGCGCTGGGGCATAATTGCTTCTATGGGTAAAAATGTAGTCAAATCCATGGCAATCCCTCGTATTAACCTAATTTCTACAGGTAACGAATTGGTGGAAATCACTGATATACCGCAACCCTATCAACTTAGAAAGTCCAATATTTACGCTCTTAAAGCCTCTCTACTGCAACGAGGTTTTAACCATATTACTCTAACTCATCTCCAAGATGATCCCGACGAAATTCGTCAACATTATGATCAAGCTACCGCTAACCATGATATTTTAATCTACTCTGGGGGAGTATCCAAAGGAAAATTTGATTATTTACCCTCTATCTGGGAGGAGAAGGGCGCTGTTAAACACTTTCATAGAGTAGCACAAAAACCGGGCAAACCCCTTTGGTTGGGTGTTGACTATGAGCGAAAAACCATGATTTTTGGCTTACCCGGCAATCCCGTTTCTAGTTTAGTGTGCCTACATCGTTATATTCTCCAAAATCCCCCACAATATGCCAAACTAACTCAAGACGTCATTTTTGAACCGAATTTAACATATTTTCAACCCGTAAAAATCAGTTATAGTGAAGATGCTACCACCAGCGCCCTTCCCCTTGCCATCAAAAACTCAGGAGAATTTATTGCCTTAGCACAAAGTGATGGATTTATCGAACTTCCAGCCACAAAATCCCACTTTTATAAAGGGGAATCTTTCCCACTTTATCTATGGTAATTGATAATGGATAATTGATAATGGACAATTGATAATTAAGTATTAAAACTTCATAATTCATAATTCATAATTCATAATTTTTCATTCATAATTTTTCTCTTTCCTAGTCTCAATCAGCAATTTGTCATACTTAAATAATGATATTTAAAGAATTAATTTTAGAAAATTTTGGACCATATCGAGGAAGAAATATCATAAATCTAGCGCCCGTCACCGCAGAAAATAACGCTCCAATTATTTTAATAGGCGGTATGAATGGAGGCGGAAAAACAACCCTTTTAGATAGTCTTAAATTAGCACTTTATGGACGTAGGGCGGAGTGCGCTCAAAAAAATAATTCCAGTTATAATGACTTCTTATTAAAATCCATTAATCGCCATGCCAAACTAGGTGAAAATACCAAAATTGAATTAACCTTTGAACATTTAATTAATGACCAATGGATTGAACTAAAAATCGTGCGCTATTGGCAACATAACGTCAAAGATGGTAAGGATAATTTAGGTATTATTGAAGGAGAATTTCCCGACCTAAATTTAATCGATCATTGGGATGATTATATCGAAGAAGTATTACCTTTAGGTATATCTAACTTATTTCTTTTTGATGGTGAACAAGTCAAAGAATTAGCTGAAAAAGACACCCCCTCACCATTAGTCATTAGTGCCATGAAATCATTACTAGGACTAGAATTAGCCGATCAATTATCTATTGATTTGGATGTATTAATTAGTCGCAAACAAAAAGCATCTTTACAAGAAAAAGAACAAAAAAAATTAACACAACTAGAACAAGAATTACAAGCATTAGAAAATAATAGAAAGTTACTAATTAAAGACTTAGACAATGCAGAAAAACAATTAAAACAAGCTCAAAAAATATATAATAAAACCTCCATTAGTTTTCGAGAAGAAGGGAACAAAATTGCTTCCAAAAAATCTCAACTCCAACAAAAAAGGGAAGAAACTAATAAACAAATTGAAGAAGTTTATTGTCAACTAAGACAATTAGCATCTCAATCTTTACCCCTTAATCTCATCCTTAGCGCCCTCCACCAATTAAAACAACAATTAGCAGAAGAAGAAGAAAACAAAAAATTAATTAGCGCCCATGAATTACTAAATATTAAAGATCAAGAATTATTAATTTTTTTAAAAGACTTGAACCTATCAGAAGAAAAATATTCAAAAATAAAACTTTATATCGACCATAAGCAAAAAGAAAATCAAGAAAAAATTAACATAGCTAATAACTATTTAGAAGGAAAGGAAAAAGACTTTCTATATATACAAAGTCTTTTAACCTATAACTTACCAAATCAACAAAAAAAAGCCCAAGAATTAATCGAAAAAAAGCAAGAATTAAACCAAGAATTAGATAACCTCGACTTAATCATTGCCAAAACTCAATCCCCAAAAACATATCAAGAATTAGAATTAGCCTATAATCAAGCTCATCAAGAAGTAATGAATAGTAAATCTCAGCTAGAAATTTTGAAAAAAGAGCGAGAAAACTTAGACCGAAATATCACGACAAAAAAGAAAGAAGTAGAAAGCTACAGCAACAGAAAAATTAACGATTTAGATACGCAACACCTCACCGAAATGATGCCAAAAGTAAAAGAAACCTTAGTATTATTCAAAGAAAAAATAACCCAGAAAAAATTAAATAGACTAGAATTAGAAGTAACCAATTCCTTTCGTTATCTACTGCACAAATCAAACTTTGTACAGAGAATTGCCATTGATGAAAAAGACTTTTCCTTGAGTATTTACGGCACAGAAGGAAATCAAATTAGTAAAAATAGACTATCAGCCGGAGAAAAACAACTCCTCGCCATTTCCCTGCTGTGGGGATTAGCCAAAGTGACAACGCGCCCTTTACCCGTCGCCATTGATACCCCCCTCGCCCGACTAGACTCCAGCCATCGCCATAATCTCTTGGAAAGATACTTTCCCAGCGCCTCTCACCAAGTCATATTACTATCCACTGATACCGAAATTGGTGAAATGGAAGTGCAACAACTGCGACAACAAGAAGTTATTAACCGAGAATATTTACTGGATTATGACAGTAAAACCAATGAAACCACCATTAAAAACGGGTACTTTTTTTGATTACAGCAGTTTTCATTTCCTTAAACCATACTTTAGATTGCTACAAAGATTTCCTTTGCGTCTTCGCGCCTTTGCGAGAAACAAAAAATATTGATATGAATGAGCAACTTATGAAACATAACTATTTGGCTAAAGTCTTTAATTTATATAAAGTTCGGATAATCCGTTATAAATAGATGGTATCTTCGCAATTTCCCCACCGTGTAATGAATTACACGGAACCAACAGTTTTTCGTTCAATAAATTGAACTAAGATTATGTTGAATTGATTTATAAGTGATCGCGCAGCGGCAGCCTTCGGCTGATCAAACGGACTTGATATTATAAATATTTCCGACTTTTCCCCTTCCCCTCTTCCCTCTTCCCTACCTTCACTAAAATACTTTTTCAGCACACCCTAAGTAATTTAATCCAATAATTGACGGCGTTTTTGCTCAAATTCATACTCCGATACCAAACCTTCTTGACGTAGGCTTTCTAATTGGCGAATAGCCTCCGCTATTTCTACGGTGCTTTTAGCTTGTAAAGATTGCTGATTGATTTGTGTAATGGTTGTAGTGGTTGCTGAATTATTCTGAAAACCCCACTGGCTGGAAAATTGGGCAATATACAACACCGCATCCACCGCACAAGCAATGCGTGTAATGGGGCTATGCCATCCTAAGAATAGATAAATTGCGCCCCAAATCGGTTGCCCCACATAAAATTTATGTAATCCGCCGAAGGGCGCTATAGCCCCTACAAATGCTAGTAAAATCGCAATTATTTTCTTTTTTCCGTGACCTTCAAATGAGTCTAAAGAGAATTGTTCCACCACAGTATAATACGGAAAACCGTATTTTTAAAGTAATGTCTCTAATTCTATAATTAAATTTAGATAAAAATACAAAAAAATTTTTCTATATAATAAAATTATTTAAGCTGAGGAAAAAAAATGGGATTTTTTGATTCGGAAGTAGTACAACAAGAAGCAAAACAACTATTTGAGGATTATCAGTCTTTAAGTCGTCTCGGTAGTGAGTTTGGGAAATTTGACCGAGAAGGGAAAAAAATATTTATTGACAAGATGGAAAATATGATGGAACGTTATCATATTTTTATGAAGCGATTTGAATTGTCTGATGATTTTATGGCAAAAATGACGGTAGAGCAATTAAAAACTCAGTTAGGTCAATTTGGCACAACTCCAGAACAAATGTTTCAACAAATGCACTTTACCCTCGAAAGAATGAAAAAAGAAATCTAATTGATTGGTGGGTAATTGGTTTTTTAATAATTCATTGTCCATTCTTAAATTAGGGGTGCATCATACCACCATCATTTCTTAGCTCAAAACAGTGGGTCAACTTTTCCTGAATAGTTATTACCCAGAAACTTTACCAGAAGATTTTTTCAGGAAACCCTAATTAAATTAAGCAATAATAAATTGATTTCTGCCTTGATGTTTAGCTGAGTATAAAGCATTATCAGCCTTTAAAATCAACTTTTCTGGGGTTTCATCACTGCTAGGCACCTGACAAACTACCCCCATGCTGATGGTAACATAGCCAAAGGAAGAGCTTTCATGGGGAATATTCAAAGACCTAACCTTGTCACAAAGGCGCTTGGCAACTTGAGAGGCTTCCTCCGAGCAAGTGTGAGATAAAATTACTACAAACTCTTCTCCTCCATACCTTGCCACCAAATCTCCCTCTCGTCTGATTTCCTCTAATATTTTCTTGCATCAACTTTGCTAAACTGAGAGCCTGTGGGGAATCGATATGGGGTAATATTACGGCAAATTCTTCTCCACCATATCTCGCTACTAATTCCCGGGCGCGCTTCATCGCATTACTCATCGCTTGTGCCACTTGATATAAACATTCATCGCCATGAAAAGGAAATATAGCCAAATAATCCCATAGCGCCCGTCATCGGTAAAATAAATAATAAAATAATCCTAAAGCGCAGAGAAAAAAACGGTTTCATTGATTTTAAAATGCTTTTCCGACTTTTAGTATGATAAATTAACAGTAAATAGGCAAACAGTTTACCAAGTAAAAAATGTTAACTTTGCCCTATTCTGATGATATTATTCCCATAACCGATATAGCATTGCTCTAAAAACAGATAAATTCTAAGAATTAGCTTAGAAAGAAGGAAAGATTGCTATATAATTTTCACAACCTCCATCCCATAGATACAATGACTCACCGTAGTAATATAACCCTTTACAATACTTTAACTCGACAATTAGAAGACTTTATCACCCTGACACCTCAAGAAGTCAAAATGTATTGCTGTGGTATTACTGTGTATGATTATTGTCACTTAGGTCATGGGAGAACTTGTATTATATGGGATGTAGTAAGGCGTTACTTACAATGGCGCGGTTATTCTGTAACTTATATTCAGAATTTTACGGATATTGATGATAAGATTCTCAATCGTGCTAAACGGGAAAATACCACCATGGAAGCAGTATCAGAGCGTTTTATTCAAGCCTATTTTGAGGATATGCAACAGCTAAATGTACAACCAGCTGACGCTTATCCCCGTGCTACCCATGCCCTTGACGGTATCAAAAACTTGATCTGGGAATTGGAACAAAAAGGTTATGCTTATGCTACGGCAGGGGATGTTTACTATGAAGTAGCCAAGTTTGCATCTTATGGTAAGTTATCAGGGCGTAAATTAGATGAATTACAAGCCGGTGCTAGTGGTAGGGTAAATCAATCGGAAGCAGTGAAAAAAAATCCCTTTGATTTTGCCCTGTGGAAGTCAGCTAAGCCTGATGAGCCTAGTTTTGAGTCAAAATGGGGTGAAGGGCGCCCGGGTTGGCATATTGAATGCTCTGCCATGGTCAGAGATATGTTGGGGGAAACCATTGATATTCACGCGGGAGGCAATGATTTAGTTTTTCCTCACCACGAAAATGAAATCGCCCAATCGGAAGCGGTTACGGGTAAACCTCTTGCTAATTATTGGTTACATAATGGCATGGTGAAGGTGGCAGGGGAAAAAATGTCAAAATCTCTCGGTAATTTTATTACTATTCGGGAATTATTGGCAAAATATGACCCCATGGCAGTGCGTTTGTTTATTCTTCAGGCTAATTATCGTAAACCCATTGATTTTACTGAGGATGCCATGGCTTCTGCCACTAATGGTTGGCATACTCTACTGGAAGGGTTAACTTTTGCTGACAAGTACGGTAAAGCCTTAAATTGGACACAAAAAGACGAGCATAGTATTATTAAATCAGTTCAAGGGGCTTTTTGTCAAGAGGTGGATCAAGATTTTAATTTTGCTTCAGGATTGGCAATTTTATTTGACCTTGCTAAAGAGTTACGCCGTGAAGGTAATATCCTCACCCATGAGGGACAAACTACTCTTTCTTCTCAAGAGTTAGGGGATAAATGGCATACTTTAGTTACCCTCGCTGGAGTGTTGGGATTAGAGGGGAGGGCGCTGGATCAATCTTCTTCTACCGATGACATCACAGATAATGAGATTGAAACCTTAGTACAACAAAGGTTAGAGGCTCGAAAGGCAAAAAATTATGCAGAAGGGGATAGGATTCGAGATTTGTTAAAAGAGCAAGGGATTACTTTGATTGATGCACCGGGTGGCGTGACAAAATGGCATCGTTAGTGTTGAGGTGAAGGGCGCTTTTTTAAAAGGGGGAAAATGGTTAATTATGAGTTATAAGTCCTACACCCCACCGTGTAATGAATTACACGGAACCAACGGGATTACGTTCAATAAATTGAACTAAGATTATTTTTGATTAAACCAACTTGATATAAGTTTTGCTTTATCTTGAAATGTGAGTGAAAGACCCCCGTTGAATTTCTCAACAAAAAAAATACCCACTGAAATCAACGGGGGATGTAAACGAACCAACAAAAAAATCG
>JACYMF010000093.1 GCA_015272165.1 Cyanobacterium sp. T60_A2020_053 | reverse complement strand
ACATTTTGGGCAGTTAAGTTCCATTTCTTCTTTTTACTACTCCTGTCATAAAACTCTTTCCTTCATTATAAATCATCCCATAAAAATGCAACGCCAGAGAAAAATTATCTCCTGAATATTTTTGTCGTAGCTTTGAAAATAGTGAAGTTTATAAATTAATCTAAAAGTTACAAAAAGCCATTAATTAGACTTCGCTAATACCTACTTTTGGTTTAATTAATTGTTGTTGATTTTCTTCTCTAATTTCACTGATACCTAAAAATTCTTGATCTTGATTATAAGTAAGATAAAATTGCTTTGTATCTAATTTTTCGCAAACAAGTTTTTGACCCCAACACCATTTTTGACTATCTTCTTGATTAAGATCAATTGTGTCTAAATTACTTAATAATTTATCCATAGGAATTAATGCTAAATTTCCCTCTTCTTTTTGTTGCTGTAAATCTTCTAAACTAACGCTATTATCTAATAACAAATTACAACTCATAGTCCTTTTTAAACCTGCTAAAGTTGCACCACAACCAAGACGACAACCCAAATCACGAGCCAGCGCCCGTATATATGTACCAGCACCACAAACTACGTCCAAATCCAATTCGGGAAAATCACCGTTTTGCCATGCCACAATTTTCAAATCAAAAATTTCAATGATACGACTAGGAATATCAACATCTTCACCTTTTCTCGCTAACTCATATAGTTTTTTCCCGTCACGCTTGAGGGCGCTGTAAATGGGTGGAGTTTGGGATATTTTACCGATAAATTCGGGTAAATATGGCTCAATCATGGCTAGATTTAATCCTTTCGTGTCACCCGTGGCGATAATATCTCCTTCCAAGTCATCGGTAGTTGTGGTAACACCAAAACGAATTTTGGCACGATAGGCTTTTTTACTAGGTAAAAATTGTAATAACCGAGTAGCTTTACCCACTGCTACGGGTAAAACCCCCGTGGCAAGAGGATCTAATGTTCCTCCATGCCCGATTTTTTTGGTGTGTAAAATTTTTCTTAATTTGGCTACACAATCATGAGATGTTAAACCTTTCGGTTTATTTAAGTTTATAAATCCGTTCATTTATTGAGTTAGTTTTGACTAACAAACTGTAAAGGGGGAAAAAATATGAAGAAAACTCATACTATATAATATAAGTAGTATGTGCGATTCGTTCAGTCCAAAAGTTAAGGTTGAAATACCTGAAACGTGGGATTGG
>JACYMF010000092.1 GCA_015272165.1 Cyanobacterium sp. T60_A2020_053 | reverse complement strand
GATTTTTTTGTTGGTTCGTTTACATCCCCCGTTGATTTCAGTGGGTATTTTTTTTGTTGAGAAATTCAACGGGGGTCTTTCACTCACATTTCAAGATAAAATTAAATAACTTTTAATGTTTTATGAATCAAAATATTGGTTAATTCTTCAGGTTTAGTTACCATAAAATCTGGTTCATATTTTGCTAAAACTAAGGGAGAATTAAAACCCCAAGTAACAGCTATGACTTTGATTTTACTTTTTTGTGCCGCTTCAATATCTCTGGTTTCGTCGCCAACATAAATAATATCTTTAGATTGTAAGTTATGTTTTTTAATGGCTTTATTAATGATTTTGTGTTTACCAAATAAAGTTGTGCCTGAATAAATAAAATCAAAGCAAGATTGTAGATCATTATTATGAAGAAATTGACAGACATTTTCTTCTAAATTAGAAGTGATAATCCCTAAAATATAACCTTCTTCTTTAAGACTTACCAGCGCCCTCACCATCCCAGCAAAGGGTTGTAAATCAGCAATATTTTTATTTAATTCTTTTTTTATTCGCCTTAACACAAACGGAATTTTATGGAAAGGAACTGGAGATTGTTGGACAATATCGCTGGAACTTAATTTACTCAACCTCAATATTTCCTCTTCATCGACTTGAGGATAACCAAATTCTAACGCCAAGTTATTAGCAATGGTCACAAGGGCGCTCAAACTATCGGCAATAGTACCATCAAAATCAAAAATAATTACTCGTTTTAACATTTCATCTCTCTTTTTTTCCTAAGAATAATTTAATATTTTTTACGTCTTTCTCTCATTACTTATTGTTACACATTTACCGTCACTTATAAATTATGAGTTATGAATTATGAATTATGAATTATGACTTATGAATTATGAGTTATGAAGTTTTAATGCTTACAGCGCATTTCAAATGAATAAACCACGTTTTTTGTGTCTCGCAAAGGCGCAAAGACGCAAAGATAATATTTGTAGTAATCCAAAGTGTGGTTTAAGGAAATGAAAACTGCTGTAATTGTTGATGCGTAAATTATCAATTGTCCATTGTTTCCTCAAGCCCTACTTAGTTATTTTGCAAAATTTGCGTATAGATGCGGAAACTATACAGAAAATTTAAGGAAATTTTAAGAAAAAAGTAACATTTCAGAATTTATCAGGTAAAATCATAGCGTATTATCGAAAAATTTTAGATTTGCGCAAGAAGCAGGAGGATAAGGTTATTAACACTCAAATAGAACAAACATCGGCGGTGAAGGCATCGGAAACTAATCATCAATCGGTATTAGAAATTATCGGTAGAAATCCCTTGGGAGGTGCGGTGAAGATTAGTGGTGCGAAAAATTCCGCTTTAGCCATTATGGCTGGTACTATTCTAGCTGAAAATGGTTGTCGTTTAACCAATGTTCCTTGTTTACGAGACATTGAATGTATGGGCTTAGTGTTAGAAGCGTTGGGAGTAAAAACTAAAATTGATGGTGACAGTTGGGAGTTTGATAATTCTAATCTAAAAATGGCACAAGCGCCCTACGAATTAGTATCTCAATTACGCGCTTCGTTTTTTGTCATCGGTCCTATCCTAGCACGTTTAGGGGTGGCTCAAGTACCTTTACCCGGCGGTTGTGCCATTGGTTCGCGCCCTGTAGAGCTTCATTTACATGGGTTACAGGCGATGGGCGCTGAGGTAATTAATGATCATGGGGTTATCCACGCTTCCGTTAAGGGTAACAAAAAACGCTTACAAGGGGCAAATATTTTTCTTGATTATCCTAGTGTCGGCGCTACGGAAACGATTTTGATGGCGGCTACTCTTGCTGAAGGGGAAACCATTATTCAAAATGCGGCTAAAGAACCTGAAATTATCGATTTAGCTAATTTTTGTAATAGTATGGGAGCTAGGGTGAAGGGCGCTGGTACTAATACTATCATCATTGAAGGGGTTAAAAGTCTTCATTCTACCGATTATGCCATCATACCAGACCGTATCGAAGCTGGAACTTTCTTGGTGGCGGGCGCTATTACAGGCTCAAAAATTACTGTAACTCATATTAATGAGGATCATTTGATTCCTGTTATTGCTAAATTGGAGGAGATTGGTTGTCGCTTCTTTAAAGAATCAGTTAATAGCTTAACGATTATCCCCGGAGAGTTGCGCGCTACTGATATTGAAACTTTACCTTATCCCGGTTTTCCTACGGATATGCAAGCACAATTAATGGCTTTATTAACTGTCAGTGAGGGTAATAGTTTAGTCACTGAAACAGTTTTTGAAAATCGTCTTCGTCATGTGGCTGAATTACAGAGGATGGGCGCTGATATTAAAGTTAAGGGAAATTGTGCTATGGTGCGTGGTGTGCCTCGTCTTTCTGGTGCGCCTGTGATGGCTACGGATTTGAGAGCTTCTGCAGCCCTTGTCATTGCTGGATTAGCGGCTGAAGGTACAACCATTGTACAAGGTTTACAGCATCTTGACCGAGGTTATGAGAATATTGAGCAAAAATTACAGTCTCTGGGAGCGAAAATTCGCCGTATTCACGATTATCCTTGTATTGATGTTTAGAAATAGGGATTGCTGACAAAGTATTTTGGTGAGGGGAGGTGTCAGGCTTCGGGTGTCAGGTTTCAGGTGAAATGCTTATAGATTAAAGAATTAAGCCAAATAGTTATTTTTCATAAATTGTTCACTTGTATCAATAATTTTTGATTGGGATGGAAAAAATACAGTATTTTTAGAGAAAAAAGACTATTTTTGGCACTTTTTCTGGGTTTCATTCTGCTTAACACCTTTGCCCCTTGCCCTTTGTCCTTTTCCCTTCACCTCACGATTGCAATTTTTCAGCAAACCCTAGTGAGGAGTGATGATGATCAGCGCCCGTCACCGGATAAAAAGGCGCTGTTTCTTCTATTACATTTAAACCTAATTTCATTAACATAGATTGTAAAACATGATCAGCCGAAAAACGCAAATATCTATCATTAATTTCTAAGCTAATATGTCGATTTCCGAGATGATAACAAGCCTTCATTAAGTCTAACTTGTCATTACTAATTATTGTCATTACTTTTTCTGGTTGAGCTGTAATTTGTACTAAAAAAGTTTCCATTTCATCGCTCAATATATCTCCTTCCTGTATCACCATTCCCCTTGCTAAATCTAGTTTGATGGTTACATTTTCTTTAGTTAATTTCTGCTTAGGTTTTTGTCGTTCATCAGCAGTTAAAGCAACGGTTAAATTAATGCCTTCAGTTGGTATCTGGTCAATGATTTTATTTAAAATGATCATGTTTAGTAATTCTCTGCTTTTTTAAATGATTAATTTAGCATACTAATTGATAATATATATCTTCTATGATCGGGTTATAAGCTCGAAATACAATGAAAAAAAGAAAAATACCATTATGTTTACAGGATTAATACAAGGAATGGGCAAAGTTATGCCGTTAGGAAATGACTTATTCAATGTTGTCATTGAGCAAAATTATCGTCATATTATCAAAACAGATTTAGAAATTGGTGATAGTGTCGCAGTGGATGGGGTTTGTTTGACGGTAGAAAAAATCAATAATGATGGTTTTGTGGCAACGGCATCTCCTGAAACTCTCCAGCGCACTTCCCTTGGTAATAGCGCCCTCCACCTACTACCGGTTAATCTGGAAACATCTTTGCGCGTAGGCAGTAAAATCGGTGGACATTTTGTCAGTGGTCATGTGGATGGTGTTGGTAGTCTGGTAGAATCAAGACAAGATCAGCAATCATGGGTAATGAAGTTTACCTCTCCCCCTACCTTAACCAGTCAATGGCAAGAATATCTAGCGCCCTACATCGTTTCTAAAGCTAGTATTGCGGTGAATGGTATTAGTTTAACCATCGCTGAATGTGACGGCGAAGGGCGCTGGTTTACCGTGGCAGTCATTCCCCATACCTACGCTGAAACCAATTTATCTCTCCTCAAAAGTGGTGATTGGGTTAACTTAGAAGGGGATATATTAGGAAAATATGTCGATCGTTTAATTAGTCATCGTTTAGGGCATCAAACCACGGGGAGTGCGCCTGTCACCCTTGAATTTCTCCTCGAAAATGGCTATTGAATAATTGACAATGGATAATGGACAATTGATAATTAATTCTTTGCCGATCTATTAATTCATAATTCATAATTCATAATTCATAAATGGATAATATAATCGTATTAGTTCCGTCGACAAGCTAGAGACATGAAAAGAAAAACTTTTTTTAGTACCAGTATCGGCGCCCTTGCCCTAGTTTTCGGCATTTTTCGCCAAAAAGACCAAAACAGTCAAGCCACTAGCGATATTACGAGAATAAACATCACCGATGAACAATGGCAGAAAAAACTAACCCCAGCACAGTATAACATTTTACGAGAAGAAGGCACAGAACGCCCTTTTACCAGCCCTCTTAATAAAGAAAAAAGAACTGGTACTTATGTTTGCGTTGCCTGTGATTTACCTCTTTTTGAATCATCTATGAAATATGATAGTGGTACGGGGTGGCCTAGTTTTTTTGATTATATTCCCGGTATGCTGGAAACAAAAATGGATTACAAGCTCATTTTACCTCGTACGGAGTATCATTGCGCCCGTTGCGGTGGTCATCACGGTCATGTGTTTAGCGATGGTCCTAAACCCACAGGGAAACGTTATTGTAATAACGGTGTAGCATTAAAATTCATTCCTCAAACATGAAAAGATTATTAATTATTTCCTTGACTTTTTGGCTCAGTGTGACGGGCGCTGTTAACGCTCAAACCATAGCTAAAGCCACCTTTGCTGGAGGTTGTTTTTGGTGTATGGAGCAACCTTTTGACGAACTAGACGGGGTCATTTCTACCACTTCCGGTTATACAGGGGGAGATTTTCCTAACCCTACCTATCATGAAGTGAGTCGAGGTATAACAGGTCATACTGAAGCGGTACAAATTGAGTATAACCCTAAAAAAGTAAGCTATCAAAAGCTATTAGAAGTATTTTGGCGTAATATTGACCCTACCGTTAAAAATCGTCAATTTTGCGATGTAGGCACTCAATATCGTAGCGGTATTTTTTATCATAACGATCAACAAAAGGAACTAGCAGAAAAAACTAAGCAAGATGTGAAAAAACAATTAAAAACGACTATTTTTACTGAAATAACCCCAGCAGAAAAGTTTTATCCTGCGGAAGAGTATCATCAAAACTATTACATTAAAAGTGCTTTACTCTATAAATATTATCGTTTTGGTTGTGGTAGAGATAAACGATTAACAGAAATTTGGGGCAAAAAATCCAGTCATTAATAGTTTTGTGAGGTGGCGCGCCGATAAAAAGGGCAAAGGGAAGATAATTATTCATTATTCACAGCGCGACTTTTAGTTACAATGGATGAACTTATGATCACAATTCTCCCCCGAAGTTAGATTTTATTATGTTTATCACCTCCCCCCCGAAGCAGATTGAAAATAATATTCCTGATGATCTTTTTAGTGCCATCAATGAATTAAAACAAGAATTAAACGCCGTTATCCTTGCCCATTACTATCAAGAAGGAGACATTCAAGATATTGCCGATTATATTGGTGACTCTTTAGGCTTATCTCAACAAGCCGCCAATACCTCCGCAGATGTGATTTTATTTGCAGGGGTACATTTTATGGCGGAAACTGCTAAAATTCTCAACCCTGATAAATTAGTTTTGTTGCCTGATTTGGAGGCTGGATGTTCTCTTGCCGACAGTTGCCCTCCTGATGCCTTCGCTAAATTTAAAGCACAACATCCCGATCATATCGTTATTTCTTATATTAATTGTACTGCAGAAATTAAGGCACTGAGTGATATTATTTGCACCAGTTCTAATGCCGTGAAAATTGTCGAACAAATCCCAGCGCACTCCCCCATTATTTTTGCGCCTGATAAAAACCTCGGGCGCTATGTCATGCAACAAACAGGGCGAGATTTATTATTATGGGATGGTAGTTGTATTGTCCATGAAACTTTTTCGGAAAAAAGAATCATTGAACTAAAAATGCAACACCCCGAAGCAGAAATTCTTGCTCATCCTGAATGTGAAACCCCTGTACTAAATCACGCTGATTTTATCGGCTCAACTACCGCATTATTAAAATATTCCTACCATAGCGCTAGTAATAAATTTATCATTGCCACTGAACCGGGTATCATTCACCAGATGCAGAAACAAACCCCCGATAAATTATTTATTCCAGCGCCCTCCACCTCAAATTGTCATTGTAATGAATGCCCTTACATGAGGTTAAATACCTTAGAAAAAGTTTATTTAGCCTTAAAAAACCAAACTCCCGCCATTGAAATTCCTCTTGATATTAGTCGGAGGGCGCTGAAACCCATTCAAAGAATGCTGGAAATGTCCTAATCTCCAATCAAACGGAGATTTTGAACCAGAAATTGGCATTGCTGAATTAAGGTAAGCTAAGACGCACCTATCTGGCAATATAGAGCCTTTTATAGCAAGGGATTCAGAACTTAAAAAAGGAAGATTAAATGCGTCTTAGCTTATTTAAACCTCTTGTTATCGTCACTTTAAGATTAATAAAATGTGCCATTAATTTTGCTTACTTACTTAGAATTAAGTTTTCCCAATAATTATTCATTATTACTTATTTATGTTTAAAATTATTAACTTCTAATCATTTTTGTGTTAAGAAAACTAAAATATTCTTATTTAAAATCTAATATTAAGTTATTGTTATAAACAACTAAAAACAAATTGTAATATAAAATTTATATTTTACTATGTTTCTTTTTGTATCAAAAATAATATGTTTATAGTCTATATATATCAAATAGGCATGGTCACTATTATCAAATCAAAAAATTTAATATTTAACACTTTTTTGCTAAATATTATTTTAAATATTAGATTTTTTAGAAAAAATAGATATAAAAAATCTAATTTAATATATTTAGAAAAATTTTAATAGTAGTGATTTATTATTTTGATTGCAATATAACAAAAGAAATTTAGGAAAGTAACAAATTCTTTCTAATAAATGCAATTAAAGGAGAAAATTATGACGGCATCTTTGGCTAAACGTACCCACAGGCTGACTCTGGTTTTGCCTGATGGTAGCAAAAAAACCATGAGAATTGGAGAGGATGAATACATTAGCGACGTGGCAATGGAAAATGGTATTGACTTACCGCTTTCCTGTAATACAGGAATATGTGTTACCTGTACAGCTAAATTAGTTAAAGGTTCAATCATTCACGATCATACCTTCCTCAAACCGGAAGAAGAGGAAGCCGGATTTTTGTTAACCTGTCGTACTTTTGTTAAGTCTGATTGTGAAATTCTGACTCATCAAGAGGATAGTTTACTAGATTTTTAGCGTAACAAGTTAAGATGTTATTTGATTTTCCTGATCTAATTTTGTTGAAGTAATTAGCTAGTGAGATTATGGAATAATCAGGAGTTTAAAACTCCGTCTTTTAAGACGTGGGCAAAGAAATATAGTCATTCAACCTATCTCTGAATTTACTTTTGCCCTTTTGCTATCGTAACAAATCTTAAAGGGAATCAAGCCACCAAATTAAGCTAGAATAGATAACAATTTCTCACACTTAGATAAAGTCAAGTGTTACTGTGGATTGTAGTCTGATTGAGTAATAACAGATGAAACACAGGGGGATTGTGTGATTTTAATTTAATCATACTCTTTTTTAAATTAGAAAAAATAATACCCATATTTATAAAGATGAGCATAGTAAGTCAAGTTATTCTCAAAGCAGATGATGAACTGCGTTACCCTAGTAGCGGTGAGTTACAAGGAATTAAAAGTTTTTTAGACTCAGGAATGTTAAGGTTAAAAATTGTCGAAACTTTAGCAGAAAATGAGAAGAAAATTATTGAAAAGGCTAGTCGAGAATTATTTAGAAAGCGCCCTGACTACCGTGCTTCAGGAGGTAATGCTTCGGGACAAAAACAGTATAATCAGTGTTTAAGGGATTTTGGTTGGTATCTTCGCTTGGCTACTTACGGAATTTTAGCTGGGGATAAACAACCTATTGAAACCATTGGCTTAATTGGGGTAAAGGAAATGTATAATTCCCTTGGTGTGCCTTTACAAGGTATGGTGGAGTCTATTCGTTGCTTAAAAGAGGCATCTTTAGGTTTACTCACTAAGGAAGAAGCAGAAGAAGCTGCACCCTATTTTGATTATATGGCTCAATATATGTCTTAATTTATAGATGAAAGGAGGAGGGTGCCCTCCTCCTCTCCCATCAAGTATGGAAAATAAAATTTCTTGGGTAGAAAAAAAACTTTGGTTATCCTCTCTACTTTACTGCTGTATTTACTGGGCAGTAGGTTGGAATACCGCAGAAAGAACTGAAATACTAACCAGCGCCCTTGCCGAAACACTGGACTATTTTAGTTTAGAATTAAATTACGGTGGGTCAATATTACTGGTTAAAATATTAACTCTAGGGGTAATTATCACTGTGTCCCTAATTTTTGTACATCCTCTCTCCATTGTGACTTTTATTTTTGAAGAAAGCATTAACTCTGATGTTAAAGGATTTATAGTGATTCTATTCTGGTCATTATCACTGGTTTTTATGCTGTACTATTTCGACTACTTTGCCGACATTTTGGTGGTGACATCCTCAACTATCCTTTTTCGCTTCGATTTAAAGAAAAAAAAAGTTAATGTTTGGCAAATTGTCAGTATTACCATAACATTAGCAATAGTTTTTTATACTGCTGGAATGCTATCCCATGGCTTAATCATTGGGGGTTGATGAAAAGCTGAAGTGGTTATGTGAGAGGAAAAGAAGCCGTTGCCGAATCAAGGTATGAAAATAAAAACTCAACAATCTGGAATACTTACTGTTTAATAATTCAGGAATATCCAATAAATAGGGTTTGCTGAATAAATTAAAATCCTTTTAAAACAAAGGTTTTAAGCATAATCAAACTCTAAAAAAGTGCTAAAAATAATCTTTTTTCGCCAAAAAATCTGTATTTCTGCTCCACTAATCAAAAATGATTGATACAAATGAGCAATTTATGAAAAATGACTATCTGGGTTAACTCTTTAATTTATAACCATTTCACCGCGACACCCGAAACCTGATACCTCTCCTCACAAAAATACTTTTTTAGCACTACCTAAATATGAATCATATTCAAAATCAGCAACGCCGAAAAGTTTTTTTCTGATCTCCAAAAAACGTTATATAACAGTATAATGTATCAAAATTTGACAAATTAAAGATTTAATAATCTTAATTGGGAGTCATTATCTATCTTATCAGAAGATATTATTAATTAATGCTTCCTTGTTGTATATTCAAAATCCGAAATGGTAAGCTAAATTTATGACTAAATCTTATGGACAGCGCCCTTCATCCTTGACTAAATCTCCAAACCTAGAGGAAGGGCGCTTAACATCAACTAAAATAGTTAATAAAAAAATTAATCAAAAATCTGTAGAAAATAAACAGTCTAGCAATAAAAAAAAGCACCCTCAACAGATAAAATCAATCTCGGACAACAGGCAACATTATCCCCTATGGCTAAAAATAATGGTAATTACCATAACCATATTTAGTTTTGGTGGTTTGGGGTTTGGCTATACCCTCCGCTATGCCCATAAATGGCAACAACTTTCATCCCCTCAGACTTCAGGCTTACCATCTAATAATATCTCTGCACCCAATTAGTTTTTGCTGAAAAGGTAGGGAGTGGAAAGTGGGGAAGTTTAATCTACTTCCCCATCAAATAAACTAATCCATAGTCTCTCCATGCCCTTAGTGCCAGTACAAAATAATAATTCTTCCAACAAGGAAAGAGCTAACAAATTTAATTCTTCTGGATTATTTTGATATACAGACACTTTAGCACGACGAGGATTCATACGCCCTAAGAAATGGGAGCGAAAACGAGTAAAATATTCCGAGAGACGGAAATTATTTTCCAAGGGCATTTCCTTATCCGTCATTTGTTGCACCGCTAAAAGTAGCTGTCTTAATGTCACCATTAATTTTTTTGCGGAATAACCCGTAATTAACACTAAGGCTTTAGCCTCATTCATAGTTAAATTTTCTCGGTTATAGCATTGTCGCCAAGGGTTACTACAACGTAAACGCCATAGGGAAAGTCGATTTTTAATGATGGATTGTAATCCTAATTCGTGCGCCGTTGCTAACATATATTCTGATGCTCCCAACTGTAGTGCTTCCATTGCCAACAGCAGTAAGTCTAAGTGTTGTTGCAGTTTCATCATTCCTCGTGTTGATGGTAATGATACATCGCTGAGGGCGCTGAGAATGGGGGGAATACTGTTTTCCTTCACTGGTGGAGAAGTAGATGTCACTGAGACAGATTGAGTCATCTGGATATGTTTAATAAAGACTTTTTTGGAATTTTTGGGTTCCGTCTATTTTATCATAATGTCACCAGAATACCATCAAAAGAGCAAAGGACAAGGGGCAAAAGACAAAGGTAAATTGTCAAGATAGTATTTAAAAAACTTCTCTAAAAATCGACCTAGAAGCAGGAAATACTAACGGTAATAGAATATTATTTATTGGATATTTCTAAAGTATTTGAAGACTATTCTTAAACTAACTTGAGCTCAAATATCCGTTGAATGTCCCTACTAAAATTCTCTTTTCTCTTTTCCTTCCCCTTGAAGATTAATCTCTTCTAACTATGGTAGAAGAACCAAAAAAATTGATATTAATGGGGTTATAATAAGAAAGTCTGTAGAAGTGAAATTCTTAAGGCAGTTTTAGCTATGATTTAGTTTAATCAATTATCCATCGGGTTATTTCAGATGAATCAGCATTCATCCCTGTTACACTCCCGTTATGAAATTATCAAAAAACTAGGAGAAGGGGGTTTCGGGACAGTTTATTTGGCAAAAGATCAGCAAAGTAGTAGCTATTGTGTGGTAAAAAGACTTAATGCCGATGCTGATAAGGTGGAGGTGATGACACGTTTATTTCGAGAAGAAATTGACATTTTAAAGAAATTAAATCATTCTCAAATACCCCGTCTCATTGATGATTTTGTAATTAATGAAGAGTTTTATCTTGTACAAGAGTATATTGTTGGGCATACTCTCAGTCATGAGTTGGGTGAAGGGCGCCCGTGGCCCGAGCCTCAAGTCCTTTCTTTATTACAAGAAGGCTTAGAAATTTTAAATTATATCCATAGTTTAGGAGTAATACATCGAGATATAAAACCAGATAATTTAATTCGTCGTGATGGTGATCGCAAATTGGTTTTAATCGATTTTGGTGCGGTAAAAAATTTCGACATTGATCAAAGTCATGTAATTAATCGCACAGTGGCGGTTGGCACCCATGGCTATATGCCCACAGAACAAGCCAGAGGGCGCCCTCGCCGTAACAGTGATATATATGCGTTGGGCATGATTGCGATTCAAGCATTAACAGGGGTTAATCCTATTAATGTTAGAGAAGATGAGGACACGGGGGAAATTCTCTGGAGTCAATTTGGAGAAATTCATCCTTCTTTGCGTCATATTCTCGGTATGATGACTCGCTCTAATTATACTAAACGTTACAAAAGTGCGGATTTAGCGTTAGCTGACTTACAGAAATATTTATCGTGGCGTGAATTAGTCGAGTCGCAACCCATATCAGCGCCCTCCGCCCAAGATGTGTTACACCGTAATCAAGAGGCAACTTTAGTTAATCGGAGCTATTCTCCTTTTAATAAAAATGTTCTTCCCATTAGTTTAACTCTGGTTTCTTTAATTGTTTTGGGGGGGGGAGGGGCGCTGGTTTACGCCAGAAATCAGGAAAAACAAGAATTTCTTAACACTTTAGAAAGCCACTTAGTCAATCAAGATTTTGAAAAATGTATCGAAACTGCTACTTCCATGAAAGCGATGAAAACCATTCCCAAGGAAAAAAATGAATATTTAGGAAAGTGTCGTATGCAGTATGCTAGTCAAAAAGCGGATTCTTCCGATTTAGTAGAAGCTATTCGCATTGCTAATGGTATCCCTGACGATAATCCTTTTTATGAGGAGGCTCAAGCTATGGTCGATAAATGGACTAATGATTTAAACAATCCCCCTGAAGATTGCCCCCCCGGAGTTTTTTGTGTCCCTGAGTTTTTGAATTAGCCTTTCATGGGAGAAGGGGAAAAAGGGGAGAGAAAGAAAAGAATTTGACAAAAATTTAAGAGTTTTTCTTTGATTATATAATCCTATTTCTTTTGCATTAAAAAACACAGCTTAGTTAATTCTTTAAGTGTAATAATTACTGAAACATACAATTAATTTTGCATCAGTACTTATTACCATTAATAAATTTTTGTTGAATCGCAGGAGTTTTATTGATTTTAAGACTCCTCACTTAAATATATTGAACTAATTCTATTTGATGCTATGTTTGCATATTTTTTTTAAAGTATGGTTATAAAGGATAATTTTCCCTCACAAAATCCAGCACCCTCCACCACACCCGTGCGCCCTTCACCCATATTTACGTTAAATCTTTTTTTTCAATATCAATACTATTTTGATCATTAAATTTTTGGAGATCATTGACAATATCATCCATACTAAATTTATCTAACCATTGATGACGTTCTTTTGTATAGTCGCCACTACCATTGTCATATAATTTAATAAAACGAATAGCATCGGCAATTCCTAAACTATCTACCAAAACTTGAAAACCTTTTCTTTGTAATTCAACAGGGGTCATTTTTAAAACTCCAATATTACTAACATCAATTAACCATGAAACGGGATTAGAAACTTTAACATTAATTGCTCTATTATAAGATACACATTTATTCAATAAACGATCATCTGTCGTCAGAAAAATATCAACATTATTTTCAGCACAAGCTAAATGTAAAGCATCAAACTTTTTAATACCTAACAAAGTTAATTCTTCGGCTTTGTTGAGAATATTTTCTGTTACTAATATTTTACGCTTTGCTAAGAATAAATATTGTTTGATATTATCTTTTTTAAGAGAATCAGACATTTTGCTAATTTCTAACTCTAAAACAGCACTATTAACCAACTCCCATTGTCCTAATTTACAATAATTAATAATTTCTATAACTGCTTCTGATTCTCGTTTGATCCTCGTTTGTGTTTGATCATCAAAAGGACGATTTAAACAGCAAAGATCAAGATAAATTAAATATTTTTTGTTAATCATTTATTCATAGACTATCGTTTAATATCGCCGTGTAATAAATTTCACGGCTATTGATTTTTCGTTTAATAAATTAAACTTTTTAATTTATTGTCTATTTCACTCCCAGCGCCCACCACCACACTATAAAAGATAATTCTCTTGCACAAAATCCAGCGCCCTCCCCCTTTCTTGTATTTCTCCGTCTAAAAATAAACCCTGTACTTCCGTGAGAATTTGCTTAAAAATGGGGCTCGGCTTATAACCCAAATCCTTTAAATCATTACCATTAATAATAGGTTCTAATTGACTCCAATTAAACAGATATTGCCAAATAACTTTACGAATATATTTATCACTTTTAACGGCAATTAAAATCAACGTAGCCGACTGATACTTACTTAACTCTTGGACAACCTCACTTACCTTCAAGGCACCTAGATAAACCTCTGAACTCTTGAACATCAAATCAGGAGAATCACTTAAAATAAAACTTTGCGCCTTTGCGCCTTTGCGTGACATTTTTCCATTACGATTAATATTTTTACTTAAAAAAATATTGACATTTTTCTGATTTTGTGCTAAGTATTTTAGACGATTAATAGTATCTTGAGGAAGGTCTAAATTTTGAGCAACTTTCACCCCATCATCACGACTTAAACCGCTTAAAATTAACTCCAAGCGCATCAACCAAACCGCATATTTTTGCCGTTGCGGTAACAGTTGATAAAAACGTAACCAGCGCCCTCCACATCTTAATTGCCACCACAGAGAAGGAGTTAAAACGCATTGAGGATGCAAACAAGAAAGCGCCCCCAAATCCGACAATAAACGTAACGCCGATTGCCAATAATCCGCTTGAAGAATGTAGATTAATTCTGTGCGTAAACGAGTAGTTAAAGCCGGGATAGAAGTTTGTTGCAGAGAAATGCGCTCAAATACGCCACTATTGACAGCATACTTGATATAATCCACCGTTTGAGATTCTAAGGTAAAGTTGAGGCGCGCCGCAAAGCGCACTCCCCGAAAAATTCTCGTGGGGTCTTCAATAAAACTGTTAGCATGAAGTACACGGATTAATCTCTTTTTCAAATCCCTGACACCACCAAAAAAGTCTAACAACTCTCCCTGACGAGGATTAGTTAAACGCAACGCCAAAGCATTCATAGAAAAATCACGGCGGTATAAATCCTGACGAATACTACTAGCTTCCACCTGCGGATTAGATGCTGGATAAGGATAAAATTCCGTGCGCGCCGTGGCAATATCCAGCCACAATGAACCAAAATTATCATCCTTATGCCATAATAGCGCTGCTGTTTGGAACTCTCCATGAACGCTGAGGCGCGCTTCTGGATAATCCTTTTGCAAGGCTTTCGCTAAAATTACTCCCGCTTCAGAAGTGTGACTGCCATGGAAACCATCCACCACTAAATCAATATCTTGTAAGTTTACGGTAGTTTGATCCTCACTTAATAATAAATCACGCACAGCGCCCCCCACCAAATACAAATGCCATCCCTGTTGTTGGGCATAATGGGCGATTTTTTGCAACAATTCCCACAAATGAGGATTTAATTTTTGTTGAAAAGAAGGCAATAAACAAGAAACTAAAGTATCTGTAAAACTTTGCGCCTTTGCGCCTTGGCGAGAGAATTGATCATAATCATTCAGTCGAAGATGATATAAAATATCGCTACGGGTGACAATACCCACCAACTCCCCTTGTTTTAATACTGGCAATCTGCCAATATCATTATTAACCATCAAAGATTCTATTGCCGATAACGGTGTGTCAGTGGTGATAGTAAGTAAATTTTTACTCATGTAACCTTTGACGGGCGCATGGGCGAAACCGTGATGTAAAGCGATGTCAATATCGCGCCGAGAAATTATCCCCGTTAATTCTTTTCCCGTCATTACCAATAATCCTGAATGCCCATATCTTAATAAAATCCGTTGCGCTTCCTCAATACTGGTATCAGGGGGAATAGTGCGCACCGGTGACGACATTAAATCGGTGGCGGTAACGGGCGCTGGTAGTTGAGGGGATAAACTCGGTTCGACATATTCAGCGATGAGGGCAATATTAGCGCCCTTCCCCATCAACCAAGCGAGGGCAAGGGCATCACGGGCGCAGGACTGCTCAAAAGTCAATGAGCCAGTATCCACATGAATCCCTAAAGCCATTACCGTTGCTTGTATAGGATTCGGGGTAATATTTTCTTTTTGTAACAATTCTGTGATAATAGTTGAACTTGACCCCACATTTTCGATAAATTTAAAAGTAGTCGGTAAATCAGGATCGTTTTCAGGGTGATGATCATATACCGTAATAGATTCTAACTGCGGTAATTCTAACCATTCTTGAGCTTTACCCAAACGCGCCTTTTTTTGGGTGTCAACAATAAAAATACGGCGAATTAGCTTGGGGTTAACACTGCGAAACTCTATTAAGGGCAATTCGTCTCGGTGTAATGCCAGAAAATTTTTAACAGAGGGATGGGCGCTACCCACTAAAACAAATTTTGCCCCCGGATGTAATATGGTTAAACCAACTGAAGCGCCCAAAGCGTCAAAATCAGCAGTTTGATGACATAAAATTATATCCATTCCTTAGTTATCATAAATTAACAAAAAATAACCCTTACAACTCTTACTCAAAAGCATTTATAGCAAAATAAAATTTAAAAGTTTATAAATTATCATTTAATAATTCTCTATTGCCTGTTGCCTACCTTAACTAAAAATTTACATACTCAAAGTAAAAGAGTCCTATATTTTCCCTAAAAAGGAGTCATTGTTGTAAATAATAACTTTTCCTTAGTGACAGGATGGCAAAATGTAATTTTTCTGGCGTGAAGACACAATCTCCCATCATGATTATCATTATATAGATTATCGCCTTTAATGGGGCAATTTAAACCAGTAGCCGAATGTACCCGTAATTGATGAGTGCGCCCGGTTATGGGCAAAAATTCAATTCTTGTCTGATTTTTTTCCCTTTTCAAAACTCGATAATGGGTAATTGATGGTTTACCATGATCATAGTTTACTTGTTGTGAAGGGCGCTTTTCTGGATTACCCCATAATGGTAAATTTATCACCCCTTCATCATCTTTTACCATGCCTATTAAAATCGCTTCATAAATTTTTTTAACTTCTTTTTTTGCAAATTGTTGAGCTATTTCGGTATAAATATTATTACTTTTTACTAAGATCAATAAACCCGATGTATCTTGATCTAAACGATGCACTGCTTTAATATTTTTGCCATCTTTTAAAGATGTTTTTAAACGAGATTCTGCACTATCAAATTTTTCAATCCCTCTCCCTGGCACAGATAACAAGCCATGAGGTTTATTAACAATAATTAAATATTCATCTTCATAAATAATCTCAAGTTGATCAATATTATGGGAAATTATCCCAGTGGATAAACCTGATAATAAAAAGCCCATAATAGGTTGACATCTTTCCATACAAGCAGGATAAAATTCTCCCGATTTTTTTTCTCCATTAGGAGAAGTTTTTCCCCACCAAAATTCAGCCATAGCCAAAGGTTTTAAGCCGTTAGTTGCAGAATAATGTAACAGTTTAGGGGCGCTACAATCTCCTGTACCTGTCGGAATAAATGATTTATTAACTACTTCTGATAAAGTTAAAGTTTCTCCAGCAAAATTAGTTAAACTATAAGCGCCCTCCATCTGTAGCTGTAATTGTCGAGAAAGATTTTTACGCTCTTTTTTCAATGCTTGGATTTTATTATCAGCGCCCGTCACCGCATCCAATAAAGGTTGTAAAGTATCTTGACGTAAACGTTTAAACTTGCGCTGTTGCCAATCATCTTGGCGACTTTCTTGCTCTAATTGTGCTAATTTAACTTGTAAATCAGCGCCCTTCAAACTATGCTTAAAAAATTCTCTTTGCTGATTTCTTTGTTGTTTATTCTGGCGATGTAAAGTTTTGATATTTTGCCATTTATGTTCAAATGCTGTTACTAACTCTTGATACTCATTCCTAACCGCTAAAGTCTGTAAAGAGATAATTTCTTGTTTAATTGTATCTAACTTTTCGAGAGTATATTTTTCTGCTAAAATTAGCTTATTACGCCCTGGAATTTGTGTCGCCCATCCCTGAAGATGTTCATTCCCTTGCCATAATCCTGAAAATGCTTTAATTATTCCTTTTTCTCCCTGTAAATTTTCTACTAATAACACGCCATACATTTTACTTTCACTACTATAAAAATTATTATTAGCTAAATTATCCATCAATTTATAAGCAACTTTTTCCACTAAAGTAGTACGAGGTAATCTTAATAATTCTCCTGTTTGCGGTGAAATTCCCTCATACCAATAAGTAACTGTATTTAGTATCCATAATTCTTCTTTAGTTACAAAATCTGCTAGAGGATGAAATATAGTTTTGAGAGAAAAATCAGTCATTTATTTATTATGAAAATGAGCTAAAAGTAATAAGGATTATTTTATCATAGAAGGTAAGAGGCAACCGGCAAAAGTAGTAATATCTTCGATATTTTGTCTAATAATTTGTATCTCCTAGTGTAATTTTCATTTCTTTAAACCAAACTTTAGATTGTTACAAAAATTTCCTTTGCGTCTTCGCGCCTTTGCGTGAAACAAAAAACGTGGTTTGTTCATCTAAAATGAGCTGTAAATGATTTATGACTATTACATATCCATCTTCAATTATTCATTATTAATTATTCATAGAGACTCAAATCATATTAAATTGAACAGTTTGATAAATGAAGTAGTAAGATTATAGAAGTATGTTGAAAATAAAACGCAATTTTCTTTAACACAAAAAAACGCAAATAAATCTTAAATAAATATTATGATTGGTACAAGTTTAAATCCTCGCCATGAAAATTTTAGGGAAGTAATTAAAAGCTATTATTTCCTGACAAAACCGAGGATTATTCCTCTTCTGTTAATCACTACGGCCGCTTCCATGTTTATCGCTGGGGAGGGCGCTGTGGATGCTTCCCTGTTGATGCTAACCCTCTTAGGAGGGACTTTGGCGGCTGCTTCCGCACAGACTTTTAACTGTGTTTATGATCAAGATATTGATTACGACATGAAGCGCACGAGAAAGCGCCCGATACCTTCGGGCAAAGTGGACTCGAATCATGCTATTACTTTTGGCATGGTATTGGGTTTGGCATCTTTCGTTATTTTGGCGTGGGGTGTTAATTTACTCTCGGCTTTACTGGCAATGTCAGGCATTGTCTTCTATATGCTGATTTATACCCACTGGTTAAAACGTCATACTTCCCAAAATATCGTCATTGGTGGCGCGGCTGGTGCGATTCCGCCTTTGGTGGGTTGGGCAGCAGTCACGGGAGAGTTGAGTTTGACTGCTTGGGCGATTTTTACCCTGATTTTTTTATGGACTCCCCCTCATTTTTGGGCTTTAGCTTTAATGATTAAGGATGATTATGCGGAAGTAAATGTGCCAATGTTGCCTGTGGTGAAGGGCGCTGAGACAACGGTTAAGCAAATTTTCATCTATACTCTCATTACGGTGGTATTCAGCTTAGTTTTCATCTATCCTCTCCATAGTTTAGGGGTGATTTATGGGGGAGGGGCGCTGGTTTTAGGTACTTTCTTCATTATCAAGGCTTGGCAGTTACAACAACAGCCAGAGGAGAAGGAAAGAGCAAAATCTATGTTTAAATACTCGATCCTTTATATGATGTTATTGTGTACAGGTATGGTGGTAGATAGTTTAGGCATAATTTAGAATATTTTACATCTTAACAAGGGGTTTAAACCCCTTGCTTGAAATTGGGGGTTTTAGCACAAAATACTATAGGGTGGAAACTGCTATAATTCAATCATCAATTGTCAATTTGCTCTCACGATTGCACTTTTTCAGCACCGACTAAATAGCTAACCAACTGAACATTTCTTCTACGGATAATTCAAAAATTTTAATACTATTTAAAACAGGTAAAACCTCTTTTTCTACTTTAATTTCTGGAAATTGATTAGGCTCAAATATCATCACTGATTCATCTTCAGTATCAATTAACCATCCTAATTGTGTACCTTGACTAAGACAAAACATAATTTTTCTCATTACTTTATTCGCTGATTGTTCAGGAGATAAAATTTCAATTACCCAGTCAGGAAAAGTTTGAAAGCGATTAGCAATTCTACCTTTTTCATCTTTAGGAATACGTTGCCAAGTAAATACTGATATATCAGGAGTTAAAGATTTTCCCCCAAAAGTACATCGTAATTCAGGGAAGGCATAAGCAATTTTGTTCGCTAAAACCTTTTCGTTGATAATGGTAACTAAACGACCTTGTAAAACGCTGTGTTGTCCTTGAGGCATGGGTTTTTCTTCTATTTTGCCATCGATATATTCACTGTAGGGTTTTGTTTCTGGCAGTTGCAAAAATTCTTCTAAACTTAAAGATGTTTTCGCTGTGGATTGAACCGTAATAATCATCAACTTTTTCCACTAATCTTCTAATAGTTTTAGTTTATCGTGACTACTCACCGTTAAGCTGACGCTGTAACGGGAGCTTCTAACTTCACAGGCTCATGCCTCAACACAGACTTGCGTCCGCCTTTTGGTCTTACTGTGCTGACCTTAGCAGAGACGGCTAGTCCATCCGTCTTTATCAATCTAATGCCTTCTGCTCTAATATTCTTACTCGCATTTTCATCTCTATCATGGTGAGTACCACAACTAGGGCAAGTCCACTCTCTCACATCCAACGGCATTTCTGACATTTGATAGAGACAATTAGAACAAGTTTTAGAACTAGGAAACCATCGATCAATCTCGACCAATAACCCACCTTTTTCTTTGAGTTTATAGTCTAAGAAATTGATAAAAGTTCCCCAACCAACATCAGATATTGCTTTCGCTAAACAGTGATTACGAACCATACCCTTGATATTCAGTTTCTCTACGACTACCACTTGATTATTATTCACAATCTTTCTGGAAAGTTTATGAAGGAAGTCATGACGGGCATTACTTGTGCGTTCGTGTACTTTAGCTACTAGCTTTCGTGCTTTCTCTCTATTTTGAGAACCTTTTTTCTTACGGGCTAATTTTTGTTGCTTACGGGCTAAGTTTTTTTCATGTTTTTTTATTTGTCTAGGATTGTTATATCTACTGGTTTTATCGCCATCGTGGACAATAGCAAAATCTTTTATTCCTAAGTCGATACCGCAAACTTTCCCCGTGATTATTACTTCGGGAAAATCTTGTTTAGTATCAAAAAGAATAGAAGCAAAGTATTTACCAGTGGGTGTTTTACTTACGGTTACAGTTTTGATTTCTCCGTCAAATATCCGATGAATTGATGCTTTTACTAATCCCAACTGAGGAATTTTCAGACAACCATCAACTATCTTGACATTTTGTGGATATTGACAAGACTGTTTGCCGTGATAAGACTTGAATCGAGGGTATTTGGCTCGTTTATCAAAAAAGTTCATAAACGCTTTTGTGAGATTGAGAGTTACTGATTGCAAAACCTGAGAGTAACAATCTCCAAGCCACGCTGTTTCTTCTGCTTTTTTGAGTAATGGTAATTCTTTATTGATTGCCGTTCGCCCTAAGCCTTTACCAGTTTGTTTATAAGTCTCATTGCATAGATTCAGAGCATAATTCCAAAACCATCTAGCAGAACCCATCACTTGTGATAGCTTTTCCGCTTGTTTATGATTAGGATATAGCTGAACCTTTACTGCCTTGAGCATTTCACGTTATGTTGGTTTACGATAAATATATTATGACCTAAATTTTGTTATTTGTGTTGAATCCTAGGGATGTATTATTGGCTGGTTGCTTTTCATCTCCCGTCAAATTTAATGGGTGTTTTTTAAAAGGAAAATTTTGACGGGAGAATTTCAGCAACATTTTTGTTAAAATATTTTTATTGATATGAATACGGCGGAGGGGTGCATCGCCCGATCTTTTCCATGGTTCATTGTCCATTTGTCTTCACAACTTAAATGCAATGCCGAAATTAAAAATGAATACCAGCGCCCTTCCACCGATTTAAAGCCTCACCAAGACGCTGACAATCAGCAATCAAACTAACTCGTACATATCCTTCACCCCCATCCCCAAAAGCATTACCCGGAGTGACAACTACGCCCGTTTTTTGCAATAAATCAAGGGCAAAATCCGTAGAATTAGAATCACGGGGAGTGGGAATCCATAAATACATGGTGGCTTGAGATGGTTTTACATCCCAACCTAATTCCTTAATACCCTTGATGAAAAAATCTCGTCGGGTTTGATAACGTTTTTGCACTTCATGGATATAATTATCTGGTAATTCTAAAGCTGTTTGTGCCGCCGCCTGAATCACACTAAAAATACCATAGTCTAAGTTAGTTTTTAGGGTGCGTAATCCTTGAATAATGTCGCTATTGCCTACCACAAAACCCACGCGCCAACCTGCCATATTATAGGTTTTCGAGAGAGTATGAAATTCCACACCAATTTCCTTAGCGCCCTTCACCTCTAGCAAACTGGTGGGCTCATATCCCTCAAAAGCTAACTCAGCATAAGCTAAATCATGAACTAACATAACTTCATAATGTTGCGCCCATGCCACCGCTTCTTCATAAAAAGCCCTTGGGGCGGTGGCAGTGGTGGGATTATTCGGATAATTAAAATAAATAATTTTCGTGCGCCGTGCCACATCTTCAGGAATGGCACTAAAATCAATTAACCAGTTATTTTCCGCCGTTAAACGAGGGGCATAAATATTAGCCCCAGCAATGGCAGGGCCTCGGTAGTGCGCGGGATAAGCTGGACTCGGTACAATAACAGTATCCCCCGGATTAACATAAGCTAAGGCGAGATGAGACAAACCTTCCTTGGAGCCTAATAAGGGTAACGCTTCATTATCTGGGCTTAATTCAACGTTGTAACGGCGTTGATACCAATTAGCAATGGCGGTGCGAAAATTTGCCGTACCTTCAAAAGGAGGATAACCGTGATAATGACTAACAGATAAAGCCTGTTTAGCCGATTCGATAATTGGTTCAGGTGCGAAACCGTCTGGATTACCCATGCCTAAATCAATCAAATCCAAACCTTGTTCTCTGGCTTTGGCTTTCAACTCATCCAAACGGGCGAAAACATAAGGGGGTAAAGCATTTAAACGGTCAGCACGATGAATCCAATTTGTTTCCATAAAGATTATTTTACACTAACATTACTAAACTTACCGTTCTGGCGATAAGCATAGTCTATTATTATACTTAGATTTAGACGGTGATGAAAAGATGATGAGTGGTTAAAAAAGGAAATTTTTATATAATACTTTGATGTGTAGAAAAAAAATTAATACTTTACAGCAGTTTTCAGATTAATGAACCACAATTCTTATTATAAAGATCGGGCGATGCACCCCTCACCATTGAAAGGTGTGGTTTACCCAATTAAATAGAAAGCAAAAATAATATAAAAAAATCCTTTTTTTTTGAAAAAGACTAATGAAAAAATTGCTCAGAGAAATGAGCCGGAAAAGGTTTAGTTTTTCTGGTTTGCGGATTAATACAAATATGTTTTGTCATACCTTTACCGATATTTTCTTCTTCTTTTTTGATAAGGTAATCAATTTGAAATACTTTATCATTAATCTTCGTTATTTTTGAATTGATTATAACTATGTCACCACAAAAAACAGGATAAAAAAAATCAATTTCAGCATGAATAATGGGAATAGCAGTATGATTATTATTAAAAAATTCCCGTAAATTAATTCCCTTTTTTGTTAAATAATTTTCGTAGGCTTCATGACAGATGGACAATAATCTTGCAAAATATACAACTCCGGCACTATCTGTGTCGGCAAAGTGTATCGGGCGCTGGTAAGCAAATATCATAGTTTTCAAAAGATATGGTCGAGTATTTTCTAACCAAAATAATGGTCTAATTAACCAAGAAAGATTTTCTAACGAAAAAAAAGTTGCTGAAATTTTCATTAATCATAGTTTTGAGATAAATTAAAATCTGACTGCAAAAAAACCCTGTGACAAAAGAGGGCGAATATCTAACATCTAGTAACTAACACCTCAAAAATGTTCAATCAATCTAAATCATCGTTATTAACTTACATTACAGGAATTTGTGGCGGATTAATGATCGTCATTTTAACTAATTCTTTCGCCCATGCTCAAGATATACCAATTCAATCGACATCTCAAGACTTGAATTTTTTTCAAGCGGTATTTTTAGGATTTGTGCAGGGAATGACGGAATTTTTGCCTATTAGTAGTAGCGCCCACCTTAAAGTCGTACCCGTTGCGTTAGGATGGGGAGACCCGGGAGTAACATTTACGGCAGTGATTCAACTTGGTAGTATTGTGGCGGTAATTTGGTATTTTTGGCAAGACCTCAAAAATGTAGCATTGGGAATGTTACAAGCCGTGCAAACCAAAAAATATGACTCCCAAGAGTTTAAAATGGGCATGGGAATTATTATTGGTACAATTCCCATTTGTATCGCAGGAATTGCCATTAAAATTTTTATCCCCGATTTTGATAACTCTTCTTTGAGAAGTTTAGTTGCTATTGCCATTGCTTCTATCGTGATGTCAATACTATTAGCAATCGCTGAAAAATGGGGTAAAGCCAAGCGTGATTTTAATACTCTCACCATTCAAGACGGGGTTTTGATGGGATTAGCTCAAACTCTAGCTTTAATTCCGGGAGTTTCAAGGTCTGGCTCAACTATTACATCAGGGCTATTTATTAATTTAGAACGTTCTACCGCAGCGCGCTTCTCCTTTCTCTTGGGTATTCCTGCTATCACTATTGCTGGATTAGTGGAATTAAAAGACGTTATCAGCGCTGATTTTACACCTGAATCTCTAATGCCAATCGTAATTGGTACAATTTCTTCGGGAATTTTTTCCTATCTTGCCATTGTGTGGTTAATTCGTTATTTACAAAAACATAAAACTTGGGTTTTTGTTTGGTATCGTCTTCTATTCGGCATGATAATTTTAGGGGTGTTGGGTTTTCAATAAAAATGAGCAATTAATTCTTTTGGATTGGCATATTACTGACAGTTGAATAGAAATACACCGTATTGGGTCTAAAAGTCCGAAATACGGTGAAAGATGCTATTTTTTCCAGAAGTCTAATTGATTAGAGTCTGATCACATTGATTGATCTTGTTTTGAAATAGTTGTATCAGATACCCAAGGAGAGTAATCCAAATCATCATCATTACTGATATTTTCTTCCTCATTATCATTAATTTCTTCTTGATAATCCACAGTGTCAGAAATATTTGTAAGGGGGAGGGCGCTGGATTGATTTTCAGTATTTAACAACCCCTTAATTTGACCTAATAAATTACCTAGTTTACCCTCATCCAATAAAGTATTTAACAAAGATAAACCACTGGTAGAAAACAACAATTTATTAATATCATTACCGTTACTCTCTCCATTATTGCGGAGGGCGCCTGGAAAAGAGTAAATCCTTGCATCCCCTAAAATACCGGGCTGGGGTGCTAGGGATTGGATTATTTCAGGCAATTTGGGAGCTATTTCGGGGAAAATGAACTTTATGATCTCTGCGGTACGATTAGCGTTACTAAGAGCATTTTCAGCCTCAACCAGCGCCCGTTTCCCCTCAGCCTCCGCTATCAATTTATACTTTTGTGCGTCGGCTAAAGTGCGAATAGATTCAGCCTCCAACAGCGCCGCTTGACGAGCAATTTCGGCTTGACGGCGACGACGAAAAACATCAATTTCAATCACGTTTTGATCGGTAATACGTTTTTCCTGTGCTTCTCTTTCCGCCACAATTAAAGATAATTGTTTTTCTCTTTCCGCATTTTCTACCTGACGGGCAGTTTTTACCCCTTCTTCCGCTTGTGCTTTTTGAGCCTCGGCAGAAAATCTTTCTTTCTCCTTATTCGTAATAGCAATAGATGCCTCTTGTTGAGCGATTTTTGATTTTTGGTCCGCTTCCGCTACTGCAATTTGTGCCAATAGTCGAGAGGCTTCCACCGTGCGCTGACGATTGATTTCAGCCACTTCTGCTTCTTGCTCTTGTAGAGTTTGTGCCACTCGGAATTTTTTATTATCCTCTTCCAACGAAATATTAGCGTTAATTTGGCTTTGTTGTACCGCTAATTGTTGCTTGATTCTTTCTTCTTCAATAGCCTGTTGTTGTAAAATTTTATTACGCTCAATTTTCGCTTGTTCTTGATCCCTCGATTCTTGAATTTCCCTTTCTCTTTGTGCTTTGAGAAATTCAATTTCTTTCATTTTTGTTAACTTAGCTTCTTCCTTCTCTTTATTAATATTTAAAGATTGTTTTTCAGCGTCTAATTCTTGTTGCTCAATAGCCACTTGAGTGTTTAATTCAATCTCTCTTTTTTCTCGTTTTGTTTCTAACTCAACATCTAATTTTTGCTTAATAGATTTTTGAATTGTTTCCGTGCGCAATCTTACCCCTTGGGCATCAAAAAAGTTATTTTCATCATAAGTATCACTTTCTTCAATTTCAGAAATAGCGATATTATTTAGGGTTAAACCAACTTTTCTTAAATCTTGTTGAATTAGGTTTAAAACTTCATCAGCAAAACCCAACTTATCTGAATCAATTTCTGCAATACTTTTCTTTTTTGCCGCCGCACGAATGGCATCATCAGCGCGCTTCTCCAAGGCATCCTTGATGTCAACTTCAGAAATTTTTCCTTGTTTTGATAATCTTTGGGCCGCTGTTAAAACCGCATCTTTATCTGCACTAATGCAAACATAAAATGTCACTCTCATATTAGCGCGTAAATAATCTCTTGTTCTTACCGCTAAATTGCCCTGTCTGACAACATCGATGGAAATTTCACGCAAAGGCACTCTTGTTAATTCGTGGAAGCCCGGTATAACCATACAACCTCCATTCAATATAACCTTTTTATCCTTAGCGAATATGCCACCAGTACGCACAAATGCTTCATTATTCGGTGTAATAGTATAAACTCTGGTATAACCCCAAATTGCTACTAAACCGAGCATTACCAAGAAAGCAATTAAACCACCAAAAAAGGTCACATTACCAATATTTAACTGTGCTAAAGTAGGAGCGGTATTAATAGGAATTGTTGCAGTGGTTTGATTATTTGATGATGATAAATATTGAGGCTTTTGTAATTCTAATTTATCTAACTCAATGGTAGGTAATTGCTGAATGAAGTTTAACCAAAATTTCATAGTTTTGCCCTCTTGATTTTTGGATATTTTTTAGTAATAAGGTGATTACAATCGTCTTAAATTATTAGTGATAAATTATAATTAGTTTTCCTTTTTTAATAGGAAAATGTAGTATATTTCCTTTTGTTTAATGAAGGATTAGAATAATAATTCATTTAGGGATTTTATTAGGAATAAACATAATTTTATCGCTTTAATAAAGATAGAAACAAAGCAAAAATTAAAATATTACAAATTAACAATTGTCATTTAACTTAACATCTCTTTACAGATGTAATTTATAGCATTTTTCATGATAGTGAGGTATATTCATTATTCTCAACTCCTCTTTTTAAGGAGGATTTAGGAGGATTATGTTGTGCCTAATCTTCACAATAATTGCTATATTATCTTCCCAGTAAGATAACCAAGAAAATTAGAATAAAATATTCCTAATAATAAGTATAGCAATCTTATGGGAGTTATGATAATTGTTAATTAATTATTTAATGATTGGATACTTAATAACTATTCTTGACCAATTTTTGACGGTAAATGTAGCAAAAATCGATAACCTAATTCTGGTGTGCCTTGTAATTTAATTTCTCCTTGCTGTAATTCAATTAAATAACAAGTAAATAATAAGGTGGTTAGATCATAACTATATTTACTGAGACTTCTTAAATAAGCGTCTATTTCTTCCTGAGAAACATAAGCTAAATCCATTTGATAATATTGCTTAATTGCTTTGATATAAGTTTCGATTTTTTCGTAGGGAATACCATCTCCTAACCATGGATGCTTGACAAAAATATTGATATTTAAAGGTGGTTTTTTTTGTGAGATATGAATATTTAATTCGCTTCCTGATCTAACATTTTCAATAATAGTTGTTAATAAATAGTAAAGAGTTTGTTTGAATTTTTCTCTGTCTAAATACCAAAATTTGGCACCCGGCTCTAATGATAATCTCAGGGTGCATTCTCTGCTTTGTATCATCATTTGCAGTGAAGAAATGATTTGTTGTCCGAGAATTTCTACATCCACAGAAGTAGGTTCAAAATTTTTATTATCTTCCAGCGCCCCTAAACTAACAAGTTCATCTAAGAGGGTGGTTATTTCCTGTCCACTATCATAAATAATGTTAAGATATTCCAATTGTTTGGGGTTGATTTTGCCGTAAATACCTTGTTTTAAAACGCTAGACATACCAATAATTGAAGTGAGAGGAATGGTAGTTTTTTGTAGTAATTTATTGAGTAATTTTAATGTTAAATTTTTAGGATGAAGTATCGAATAATCACTGATATTTTCTGTAGATGAAGAGACTTGATTTACATTAATTTCTGGTAATTTATTATCATCAATGAAAAGATTAGATTTTGCCTCTTTTAATAATCCTCTCTCATATTCTGCCATACACCAACGGGCGCTAAGTTCTACAAATTCGATGTCTTGGGCAGTAAATTCTCTCTCTTGTAAATCAAATATTTCTAAACATCCCACACATTCTCCCTCAGCGCCCATCAACGGTGTACCTAAATAAGCTCTAATTTGATATTTTTGTACTAATAAATGGTGACAAAAAAAACTATCGGCGAGGGTATTCGATATTGCTAGAGTTTGTTTCGCCGTAATAACATGGAAAGCAAAAGTATCAACTGTAGAGAGTTTTCGACTGCACACAAAATCAGTATTTAAACCAAAATTCATTAAGCCAAATGCTGATAAAAAATGATATTCTCCATTCCGAATTATCCCTAAAATGGCGACGGGCGCATGAGCGAAATTAGCAATTGTTTGAGTCGCTTCTTCAAAAACGGGAATGACATTACCTTGATCTAGTTTTAATCGCTTAAGCATTAAGCGACTACGATTTTCTCTGGTGTCAGTGGTTTCGTTACACCAATCACAGAATAAAGGTGTTAGCATCCCCATATAAATTTTTAGGTAGTGGTAAATTTAAGAAAATAGTCATTAATTGTTGAGAAAAAAATCACCGTTAACCATACTTAAGTATGACTGATAAAATTAACTCCTTTGAGTTTATTCTACTCAAAATTAACTTTCATTGTCAATTTTTTTTATATTCAATTCCAGTTACTAAATTATTAAATAAATACCATGGAGAAGTTATCTTAAAATATTTATAATCATTTGTCATCTATTGTCAATAATATATGATCCATTGTCAATTGTCTGTTGTTCATTATCCTTTGCTATACTGAAGGGAAAAATTCCAGCCACTATTTTTAAGACACTTATGTTATCTGATTTAACAGACTGCTTCACCCACGGAAGCGTTAATAGTATTACTATCCTATTTTTGTAAGGTACTTCCCCAAAAGGGGCAACCAAAATCTCCCTTTATCGTACATCAAATATTACTTTTCTGAAACCGAAATCGAATACTTTCACAAACTTTTTATTTATTTGTCCTTTTATGTCATTTTAGATCCGTTTATATAGAAAATCTAAGATTTAGTAAATCTCTTTATAATCGTGAGGGAGTCATTGTCGCTGGGTTGGGGGGTGACATTGAGGGTAGCTACATCCGTCAACTTCAAAAAGGTATTGCTTTGCGGATGATCTGCTCATTTTTATTATCTTACCCCTTTATATTAGCTATACTATATTGGTTTAGCCATGTTTTGACCGCAAGGATAAGGGCGCTGAAAGATTACGCTATAGCGGTGGGTGACGGGGATTATAGTCAACAACCGATGTTAATGACTCAGGATTTATTCCCCGATGAAAGATTAATTATGTCTCAGGTATTGCGAAAAATGACCCATAATATTCAAGAGAGAGAAGAACTTTTACAAGGCATTTTTAATCAAGTTGCCGTAGGTATTTTACTTCAAGATACACAAGGGAATATTTGGAAGGTTAATCAAACGGTTTGTGATATTTTAGATTACTCAGAAGCAGAATTAATCAATCAAAATTATTTTAATTTTATTTGTGCTGACGACATCGAAGCAATTCAAGCGCACCTCAACACCAGTGTCGCCCTTAATCATTCTTTGCCTACGGTTGAAGGGCGCTGTTTTACCAAAAATGGTGAGACTAAATGGCTAGGTATTACCATGACTTTAGTCAAAGATAAAGAGAATAACTCTAGTTATTTTGTCTCTGTAATACAAGATATTACCGCCAGACATCAAGCTGAAGAGAAATTAATCAAAGCCTCTAATTACGACAGCTTAACAGATTTACCTAACCGTAGTTTATTTCTTCAATCTCTCAATGATTTACTAACTGAAGCACAAGAAAACCCTCAACAAACTTTTGCTGTATTATTAATCGACATTGATAATTTTAAAACCCTCAACGATACTTTAGGACATTTAGCTGGAGATTTATTTTTACAAGAAATTGCCCAACGTTTTAAGTTGTGTTTGCGTAATGGTGATTTAGTGGCAAGGTTAGGTGGAGATGAATTTGCCATTTTATTGCCTTCCATCGAGTCGGTGGCAGAAGCGAAAAATATTGCCCGTCGCATTCATCAAAAAGTCAAAACACCTTTTTATATTAATCAACAAGAGTTTATCACTGGCGCTTCCATTGGCATTGTCTTAAATAAAGATCAAAGTACCAATAAAACTTATCAATCATCTTTAGATTTATTGCGAGATGCTGATATTGCCATGTATACCATTAAACATAATACTAAGTCAGGTTATCAAGTTTTTGACCATCAAATGTATCTTGATGTAATTAATAAACGACAATTAGAAAAAGAATTAAGGGAAGCTATTAAACAAGAAAAATTAGAGCTATATTTTCAACCAATTATTAATTTACGAACAAAAAAATTAGCAAGTATTGAATCTCTAGTTAGGTGGCATCATACCCAAAAAGGACTACTTACTCCTAGTCAATTTTTACCCCTTGCTGAGTCAGTAGGATTGATGAGTGCGCTGGGTTGTCTCATTTTAAAAAAGGCTTGTCAACAACTGAAACATTGGCAAAATCAAGGGCTTATTAGCTCATCAGTTACCATGAGTGTTAATGTTGCTGGGCAACAATTTCAACAAGATATGATTTTTACTCAGGTTAAAGAAGTGTTAGCAATAACTGAGTTATTACCTCAAAATTTACGTTTAGAAATTACTGAAACTGTGATTAATAATCATATTAGTGAAACTACTGATATTTTACAAAAAATTAGACTTTTAGGGGTTCATATTTCCATTGATGATTTTGGCACGGGCTATTCTTCTTTAGCTAGATTAAAAAATTTTCCTATCGATCAATTAAAAATAGATAAAAGTTTTATGGATGATTTACAACATAACCGCAATGCTCAATTTGTTCAAGCTGTATTGAATTTGTGTCATGATTTGGAATTAGATGCTGTTTGTGAGGGAGTTGAAAATGAAATTCAGAAAAACTTTTTAGTAAAAATGAATTGTCATAGCGGACAAGGATACTACTGGGCGAAACCCATGGATTATCAAGCCTTCACTAAATGGTTAATTGACAACGAGAGAGAGTCAGGATTTGCCCAAAAAAGGGCAGAGTAGAACTATTTTAAGCCATAACAGAAGGGTGATTGCTAAGGAGGAGGGCGCTGGTCAAAATTTCTAGTTTTTCACTCACCCACACCAAACTAATTTCCGTAATGTCACCTTGAAAAAGTGAAACTAGGGAAAAATTACGAGCTTTTTGTCCTAAAATTTCCTGTACCCTCGGAGTATGGGCTGCATTAAGATAAATAGTATTATGGTTATCTTGATTGATAATTGTCCTTAATCTCTCTTTGGTGTGTCGTAAACGGTGGTGCATATGCCCAAAAGTAACTAAACTAACTCTTTTATCCATACTACGACTTAAAGTGATTGCTTGTTGAAAATCAGGATCGCCAAAATCGCCTCCCAAAGGTTGCCAATCCTTGCCACAGGTATCCTCTGGATTACTACCCAAACCAAAAGGGCCATTATGTCCCACAAATATTAAGTTATGTTGAGTAGTTTTACTTACTTGCTGTAGAATTTTGGCAGTGGATTCCTCAAAACTACTCACTCCATATCGTTGTTGATAAAACTCTTGACATTTCCATTTTGAGCCACCCCAACTAAAAGGGCGACTACCGACTACTGATATACCCAATTCAGGAAAATCTAGTTTACCGTAACCAACATGAGCATTTCCTAATAAATCTAATTGTTGTTGTACTCGATTTTCTTTACTATGATCGTAGGGTGATTTTTTGCGCCCCCAAGAAGTGGCACTATACCAAGCATCATGATTACCTAATATCACTGCCTTGGGTAAAGATAAGCGAGATATTTTACTGACGATTTCGATGGATTCGTTACCAAAATCCCCCACAAATAGCACTAAATCCACCCCTAAATATTGTAAGGCTTCTTCATCTTTTTCAGACCATTGATCATGAACATCTCCCACCACAGCGATTTTCATTGTTTCTTTCATTCTGTTAACTTTATCTTTCTTAATATTGTTACTGATTTTTTCCTGAGATGACCTTATTTTTGTACAATGAGCGGAGGATGTGGAAAAATAGATCGATAACCCTTGAATGATAGTAAATCCATTAATTAAAATAATTTATGACTGATAATCTCCCTTTAACTTATATCTCTATCCTTTTAGGAATACTCGTTGTGGTGGCGATATTTTTATTTCGACAAGTGCTTAAAACGAGAAAAATAGAAAGTCGTTTTTCCAATCTACAAAAAAAGTTAACCACAGAAAAAGGTACTGCTCAAGAATACTATGAATTAGGTAGTATTTATTTGGATAAAAAGTTATTTGTTCAAGCTGTTCAATTATTACAAAAAGCGCTTAAAGCAGATAATGATCTTAGCTTAGAAAATAAAGCTCTAATTTATAATGCTATGGGTTTCGCTTATTTTTCTCAAGAACAATATGATATTGCTATTCGTAACTATAAGGAAGCAATCAAGTTATATCCTGAATATACTATCGCTTTGAATAATTTAGGTAATGTTTATGAGAAGAAACAATTAACGGCTCAAGCCTTAGAAGTTTATAAACAAACTTTAGTTTTTGATGATAAAAATATTATTGCTCAAAAGAGAGTGGAGTCTTTAGCTAAGAGGTTTTCTCCTACTAATTAAATATGAGGGTGGAGGGCGCTGTAAAGGTGTCAGGTATCGGGTGTTAGGTGAAATAAAGGTTTCAGGTATCAGGTAGCAGGTATTAGGTTAAATTTAAACTGTTGACTTATAATAATTGCATTTTTAAAACACTCAAAGCCATACTGATTAAAGTTTATATTAATTATTTTTTATTAATTTGTTATAACTACTGTAGGAGAGCCAAAATTATTGATACAAATGAGCAATTTATGAAAAATAACTACTTGGCTTAATTCTTTAATTTATAAGTATTTCACCTGATACCTGAAACCCCAAACCTGACACCTCCCCTCACCAAAATACTTTTTCACCAACCCCTAATTAATAGTAAAAAATCTCCCCTTTCTCCCTTGCTTCCTCTGCTAAACAAATAAATTTTGTACCTGAAGTTGAAAACGCCCTGAGCAAAAAGGGAGCCCCCTTCCCGAAGGAAGAGGGCTGGGGTTGGGGTGGGATTGGGGATATATCTAATATAGCAAAAAATTTATAAGTTTGCCACTAATGCAAGGCAATTTTACTCAATTTTAAATCAGGATGGTCTCCTTGTACTTGGGTGATATTCCATTCATTTTTAAATAACAGCACCGGGCGCCCTAGCACATCCTTAACCGTCATGGTGTTAAACAAGCGCCCGACTTTCTCTAATGCTTCCCAGCCGTCAACCACCCAGCGCGCGACACCGTAAGCCATAGGTTCTAAACGAGATTCCACATTATACTCATTTTCTAAACGATGTTGTACTACTTCAAATTGCAACTGTCCTACAGCCGCCAAAATCGGGTCTCTGATAAACTCATCGACAGAATACATAATTTGCACAGCGCCCTCCTCCTGTAACTCTTGCACCCCTTTTTGGAATTGCTTAAACTTGGAAGGATTAGGATTTTTGAGAAAAGCAAATAACTCAGGGGAAAAACTAGGAATGCCGTCATATTCAATTTTCTTACCCAAATAGATAGTATCACCGATGGCAAACATCCCCGGATTATTTAAGCCGATAACATCGCCCGGATAGGCTTCCTCAATGGATTCTCGCCCTTGGGCAAACAACTTTTGCGGACGAGATAAACGGATACTTTTCCCGGTGCGCGCATGATTTACCGACATATCCTTTTCAAATTTACCAGTACAAACCCTGACAAATGCCACCCTGTCTCGGTGTCTAGCGTCCATATTTGCCTGTAACTTAAACACAAAACCACTAAAATCAGGGTAAGTAGGCTCTAACGCCCCTAAACTGGAATTTCTGGGGGTAGGAGGCAAAGCATACTCTAAAAACGCATCGAGAAATAAGCGCACTCCAAAATTAGTCATGGCACTACCGAAAAATACTGGGGTCATTTTCCCTGCCCGAATCGCCTCAAGGTCAAATTCTGAGGCAACCTCTTTAATTAACTCTAATTCTTCTAAAGTTTGTTGATATAACTGCTCATCCAAATATTTTTTGATACTATCATCACCATAGGGGATAATCATTTCGGGCGCTTCTTGGCTACCATGCACCACTCGATCAAATAAATGGTAAGCATTTTGACGACGACTAAAAACCCCTTTAAAATAATCGCCCATGCCCACAGGATAATTAACCGCAAAAGTTTTTAAGCCTAATTCCTGTTCAATTTCATCTAATAACTCTAACGGTTCACGACCCGAGCGATCCATTTTATTAATAAATGTAAAGATAGGTAAAGAACGCAACTGGCACACCTCAAATAATTTACGGGTTTGAGGCTCTAAACCTTTGGCTGCATCAATTAACATTACAGCATTATCCGCCGCCGCTAGGGTGCGATAGGTGTCTTCACTGAAATCTTGGTGGCCCGGAGTATCTAATAAGTTGATTTGATAATCTTTGTAAGCAAATTGTAGTACAGTAGAGGTAATAGAAATACCTCTTTGCTTTTCCATTTCCATCCAGTCGGATGTAACCTTACGTTGTTCTCGTTTGGCTTTCACAGCCCCAGCTTCGTGAATAGCACCCCCGTAGAGTAGTAACTTTTCCGTGAGGGTAGTTTTTCCTGCGTCAGGGTGAGAAATAATGGCAAAATTGCGCCGTTTACTCACGGCTTGTAATAATTCTTGTTCTATAGTTAAGGACATTATAATATGACTCTATTTATTTAGTCTGTAATTATTAATATTTCGGCTTTACTAGCATAACATATCCTTATATTTGTCCATTATTAATTATTCATTATTCATTATCCAGTTTTCCAAGTCACCAATATTTTGAAAATCGAGTAAGGCTTCTCCTAATAAATCTAATTGACTCAACGGAAGACTTCGTACTTTTTCTTCTAAATAACTGCTAAGAATACCACAACGGCGATTTAACAAACGAATGATAATATTTGCCTCCCCTAATTGTCTGCCTTCTTGCACTCCTTCCGTGCGCCCTTCCGTGCGCCCTTCACCGCGCCCGATTTCTAAAACTTCTTGATAAAAACGAGTTTGGGTAATGTCTGCTTCTCTCAAGTTGATCATCTTTTGTATTTCCTCTATGCTCAATTTTGGGAATTTATTTACCAGTATAGCTTCTACTAAATCTAATTTTAGGTTAAAATCTTCTCGGTTTTCTGTATTTGCTAATATTTTTTGAGCTTCCGATACAGCTTGATTTTCTGGGGTGATAATTAATTTTAATATGGCTAAATTACCCGTGATATTTTCCGATGTTAATAAGTCTGATAAAAATAATCTTTGTACTTGGCTATCTAATAAGTTTTTATAAGGCAATTCTGCACCTAGATTTTGATTACGATTATTTAAAATCAATAATCCTCGCCAATCTCTGACTATTTTATATTGATGGAGATAAATAAAAATTGCCCCAAAATATCGACTATAAAAATCGGTATCTTTTTGCATTTGTGCTTCTAAAAATATTAATGGTAAATTATCATTCTCTAGGGGAGTTAATAATCCATGTGAACTACCATACACCAAATCAAAGATTATGGTGTAGGCTTCCTACCCAAAGAAATGCTTTTTACTCCGAGAAGTAACGAGTCTTACTTTCAGGCGGTAGGCTTTATCCCTCGTTCCGAAGGTCTTTTAATTTTTTAGTTTTTCACCCGCCTTTGTTCATTTACGCTTATTGCTTACAAGAGGAACAGTGAAGCATTGGGGCTATCAATTAATTAATTGATAGGTAGTCTCTAGCCTTTCTACAACGGGGAGTTCGCCGACTACGGCTACATCTCTCTAGCACCGATTAATAGAATTATATCATAAATCTGGACGGCAATTCATCCCACACTGATTTTGTGGGTGTTTTTGTTGAAAAATACAGTGTGGGGCAACAGAGCCGAAGAAGCTAAACGAAATTCCTTTTCCTTGACGACGGGCGCACTATAGTCAAATTGGCACTCAGTGGGAATCTCTGGTAATAATTCGGAAATTAAAGAGGGTTGGTTTAAAAAGATGCGGTAAAATAGCTTGTCAGTTTTCATGGCATTTCATAGAGAGATTTACTAAATCTTAGATTTTCTATATAAACGGATCTAAAATGACATAAAAGGACAAATAAATAAAAAGTTTGTGAAAGTATTCGATTTCGGTTTCAGAAAAGTAATATTTGATGTACGATAAAGGGAGATTTTGGTTGCCCCTTTTGGGGAAGTACCTTACAAAAATAGGATAGTAATACTATTAACGCTTCCGTGGGTGAAGCAGTCTGTTAAATCAGATAACATAAGTGTCTTAAAAATATTTTTTAAGGCTTTGAGGGATACCTCCTTTTGAGTATTTTACTCAAATGCTATTGCAGTTTATTACGGTATATGCCGTTTTATTCTGCATAAACGTATCAGAAGGGCGCTTTTAACAAATAAAAAGTAAAGTGTTGCTTAATAATAGTATGAAATATTTTTGAATTACTATAAGCATATAGCAGTAAAAACACGATAACTATTCCCCATCTCAATGAAAAATCATATCTAAATTTAGCAACGTCAGAAATTTTAATTCAGTTTCCCTCTTAAAAATAAAGGTACAATGAAACCATAAGCAAAAAAACAGAGGATTTTATGGTTTTAAACGAAGTAGAAATCAGACAGAAGTTAGCTAATCTATCTAACTGGATGACTAACGGTAATCACATTACCCGCACTTTTGAGTTTAAAAATTTTCCAGAAGCTATTGATTTTGTTGATCGTTTAGTGGCACCAGCGGAGGGCGCCCTCCACCATCCCGACATTTATATTTCTTACAATCGAGTTACCATTCATCTCACTACCCATGATGAAGGTGGTATCACCCAAAAAGACTTTGACTTAGCGCACTCCATCGAAACACTATATTAAAGTTGTTGCGAAATGCCGGGATACAATCTTCATTCGGGCTAGAAGCCCGATATACAGTTAAAAAAAGGCTATTTTTTATCAAACCCTATTTAGACACTTTCCAAAACTAATTTAGCTTTTTTGACTTCATCGGGAATCGTAATAGGGTAATTGCCATTAAAACAAGCTGTACAGAAATGAGCAGGATTTTCTTTTGTTACTTTTAACATTCCTTCTTCGGAAAGATAGGCAAGGGTATCAACGCCGATTTGTTGTCTAATTCCTTCTACAGACATCTTCGCACCGATTAATTGGTCTTGGCTATCGGTATCAATACCATAAAAACAAGGATGAGTCACAGGAGGAGAAGAAATACGCATATGCACTTCCGTAGCGCCCGCATCCCTTAACGCTTTAACTATGTTTCGGCTAGTTGTACCTCTGACGATAGAATCATCGATGATTAAAATTCTTTTATTTTCTAATACATCCTTGAGAGGATTTAATTTCATTTTGATACCATGTTCTCTCATGTGTTGGGTGGGCTGAATAAAAGTTCTGCCAACGTAGCGATTTTTGATCAAGCCTTCTTGATAAGTAATGCCACTATGGCGAGAGTAACCGATGGCGGCAGGAATACCAGAATCTGGCACACCCATAACAAAATCTACATCCACTAAGGATTCTTTGGCTAATTGCTCTCCTAATCGTAAACGGTAGGCGTATAAACTTTCATTGCTCATGATACTGTCAGGACGAGCAAAATAAATCATTTCAAATACGCATAATTTTTGATCTGGTTTTGCCCAATGGAAGGAAGATAAACCAGTATCATTAATCCAAACTACTTCACCCGGTTCTACATCGCGCAGATATTCAGCGCCGATAATATCCAAAGCGCAAGTCTCCGAAGCCAACACATAACGGAGGGCGCCCGTCTCCTCATTCAAACAACCAATGACCAAAGGGCGAATACCATTCGGGTCACGCGCCCCCATAATCCCGTCAGGAGTGCCAATAACTAAACTATAAGCGCCTTTACACCATTGAAAAGAACTGATGGCTGCCTCTAGCCATCCTTTGCCCTGATCCACTTCATTACCGATCATAATGGCAATCATTTCCGAGTCAGTGGTGGTAATGAATTTACAATTACGATTGATTAATTCTGCCCTTAAATCAACAGTGTTGACTAAATTACCGTTGTGTGCTAAGGCTAGTTTCCCTAAACGAGTATCAATGACAGCAGGTTGAGCGTTAGCCTGTAAGCTAGAACCAGTGGTAGAATAACGAGTATGACCTACAGCAATTTGACCCGTTAAATTAGCTAAAATAGATTCGCTAAACACCTGAGACACCAAGCCCATATCTTTATAAGAGTAGCAGTTATTTCCATCAAAAGTGGCAATTCCTGCGGATTCTTGCCCTCGATGTTGAAGCGCATAGAGTCCAAAGTAAGTTAGTTTGGCGACTGTTTCATTTGGTGCATAGATACCAAATACGCCACAGGCTTCCTCTGGTTTATCGTGGCTGAATAATTCTGAGGAGGTTGATTGGTGATGGGTTGAAGTCATTTTTTCTGTCAGGGCTAACGATTAGGGATTGTTGCACAATAATTACCAAAGGCAAGTGTATTTTAACATTCTTTCGTAATCATTGTTAATAATTTCTTAAACTCTCGTTATGAATTATAAATTATGATCTCCCCTGCTTCACTTTTTCCCTCCATTGCCCTTTGCCCTTTTGACCATTACTTTGATATACTTTCCCTAAAACGATTAAGGTAAATTTGATGATTATTAAAGTTCCTAGTATTGCGTGTGAAGTATGTGGCGAAACAATCACCAAAGCCATTAAAAATGTTGATGCCCAAGCGGAAGTTACTGTTAATGTTGCTGATAAAACTGTGTCAGTGGTGACGGGCGCTGTCGAAAGTGAAATCAAAAATGCTATCATCAACTGTGGTCATACTTGTTAAAGAAGAGGCTGTAATTTACCCACCATGGAATGAATTACACGGGACAAATAGTCCGATCATTCAATAAATTGAACTAAAATGCTAATCTGTAAATGATCAAGTGGATTTGTGATAAGACTTAATTTTAGTCAATAATTTGGTTTCTTTTTTCCTACATTAAGCCACCTATTCAGTAATGCTTTTTCTATGTCGGATAATTTATATAGTAAAATTTTAGCTACCATAAACCAGCGCCCTTCACCATTTGCTGAATATATGGAAATGTGTTTATATGACCCTGAATATGGTTATTATAATTCTCGTGATTTTAACATCGGTAGTCAAGGGGATTTTTTCACTTCCGCTTCTGTGGCTGATGATTTTGCGGAGTTAATCGCTGAACAGTTTAAGCAGTGGATTGAACTGTTTAATCAACCGTTTACTATAGTGGAGATGGGCGCTGGAAATGGCAATTTAGCTCAAAATATTTTAAATTATTTACAAGCTAAATATCCAACAATTTACAGTTTAATTAATTATATTATCATTGAAAAATCAAACGTTTTAATTAAGCGACAACAGGAAAATATTACTCATGGTGGAGTGCGCTGGTTGACGTGGGAAGATGTAGAAGATAATTCCATCATAGGTTGCTTTTTTAGTAACGAATTATTTGATGCTTTACCTGTTCATAAAGTGGTAAAAAAAGATGGTCAATTAAAAGAAATTTTTGTTACTTATCAAGATAACCAAATAAAAGAAGAAATCGAACACATTTCTACCGTAGAAATAAAAGAGTATTTCGCAGAAAATAAAATTAATTTAACAGATGAATCTTACCCAGAAGGATATGAAACGGAAGTAAATCTCAGCGCCCTCCACCTCGTCACCAAAATCAGTCAAAAACTAAAGAAAGGTTATGTTTTAACCATTGATTATGGCTATCATGCCCCCAAATATTATCATCCCCAACGCAGTCAGGGGACATTAAAATGTTATTATCAGCATCGCCACCACAATAATCCTTATGTCAATATTGGCAAACAAGATATTACTGCCCATGTAAATTTCACTGCCCTAGAAATTACAGGCACAAAAAAGGGTTTAGAAAATCTTGGTTTTACTTCCCAAGCACTTTTTTTGATGGCGTTGGGATTAGGGGAGAGGTTGAGGGCGCTGTCAGAAAATCCCGACTTATCCATCGCTGATATTTGGCATCGTCGCAATCAACTCCATGAATTGATTAATCCCGAAGGCTTAGGCGGTTTTGGGGTATTGCTACAAAGTAAAAATCTTACTCCCCAAGAAATGAGTTACTCCTCTTTTTCTCACTAGGCAGGGGGGAAGGGAAGGAAAGGGAAGCAGGGGAGGAAAGGGAAGCAGAGGAGAAGGGGGAGATAATTAGTAGTTTTTCATTATCAATTATCAATTGTTGATGATTTGTTTTAAAGTATCAACAAATGCAGGGTAAGAAATGGAAGCGGCTGAAGCACGATTAATCACGGTTTCCCCCCTAGCCCCCAACCCTGCGATGGCAAGACTCATGGCGATACGATGATCCGTAAAACTATCACATTCAGCGCCCTTCAAACTAGCCTTACCAACAATTTCCATACCATCGGCAAATTCCGTAATTTTAGCGCCCATCTTGCCCAATTCTAAAGCCATCACCGCTAAACGATCACTTTCTTTGACGCGCAATTCTTCCGCATCTTTAATAATAGTTATGCCCTCAGCAAAACAACTGGCTACCGCTAAAATAGGAATCTCATCAATCAAACGGGGAATGATGTCGCCCTCGATGGTACAACCTTTGAGCTGACTGGATTTCACCCGTAAATCCGCCACCGGTTCACCTGCCATTTCTCGCCTATTTTCGAGGGTAATATCAGCGCCCATCATGTGTAACGCTTCTAAAATACCCGTGCGAGTGGGATTAACTCCCACATTTTCGATGAGTAACTCAGAATCAGGAATAATAGCGCCCGCCACCAACCAAAAAGCCGCCGAACTAATATCACCCGGCACAATTACCCGTTGCCCACGCAAGGGCGTTTTACCTTCAATGGTGACGCTATGGGTATCAGGATTGATGGTCAAATTAGCTCCAAAAGCGCGTAACATTCTTTCGCTGTGATCTCGTGATAGTGCAGGTTCTGTCACCGTTGTCAAGCCCTCACTCATCAAACCTGCTAATAAAACACAGGATTTGACTTGGGCGCTGGGGATGGGAGAATGATAATGTATGGGTTGTAAATTTTGCCCCATCACCGCCAACGGTGCATTTTGATTATTTTGACGACCATAAATCACCGCGCCCATTTGCTGTAAAGGCTTAATTACCCTCGACATGGGGCGACTACGCAAGGAATCATCTCCTGTAATGGTAAAAAATTTGTCCGGTTGAGATGCTAATAATCCCAACATTAAACGCATGGTAGTGCCTGAGTTTCCTGCATCCAGAACATTGATTGGCTCTTGTAGTCCATTTGTACCTATGCCCTCAACGGTGACTTTTTCGGTATTGAGAGGAGAGATTTTGGCACCCATACCTTGAAAACATTTAGCTGTGCTTTGAGGATCTTCTCCCAATAATAACCCTTCAATGGTGGTTATGCCCTCTGCTATAGCACCCAACATCAAGGCACGATGGGAAATAGATTTATCCCCCGGCACGGTAATTTTCCCTCGCAGATGAGGATTACGAGGGTTAATAATTAATTGATCTTGAGTGTTGGTACTAATCATAGCTTTATTTATACGGTGGAGGGCGCTGATTATTATACCAAAATTATTTCAACTCAAGATAATTTTATCAAAAAAAACAGCTATTCTACAGTAGCTATGATTTTGAAGGGTGGAGGGCGCTATTTTGGAGATAAAGGATTAGTAAAAATTTCTAATGAATTTGACACTCCCACCACTAAACCCTACGGGTTATAGTGGGGGATTCTTGGTTCAC
>JACYMF010000091.1 GCA_015272165.1 Cyanobacterium sp. T60_A2020_053 | reverse complement strand
ACCGTAGGGCATACGGGAACATACGCTTGGGGAGATTTGCCCTCTTGGGCGATTGGTGCAAACCTGTCGTCTAACGGCGAGTCAGTGAACCAAGAATCCCCCACTATAACCCGTAGGGTTTAGTGGTGGGAGTGTCAATAAGGTATCATTCCATGTTCGGATTCCGTTACTTTAGATTATATTGACATCGATGAGGAGTCAATCCCTTTAGTTGCGTAACCCTCTGAACTTTTACAATCAAAGAGTATGAGGATATTCAATAATTAATTCGAGGTAAGCGATTTTTAAAACCGCAAAGAATCTCCCAAGATATTGTACCAATGGTATTAGCCCAATCATCAGCCGTAATTGAATAAGCCCCTTCCTTTCCCATGAGCGTCACTATTTCACCCACAGTAACATCAGGAAAATCAGTAATATCAATCATCATTTGATCCATTGTGATATTACCAATTTGACGGGCAAATCGCCCTTGGACAATGACTGGCAGACGATTAGAAAGTAAACGAGGTACACCATCAGCATAACCAATACCAATCACCGCCACACGGGTATAGTCAATACATCTAAAAGTATGGCTATAACTCACTCCAGAATTAGGAGGAAGAATTTTAATTTGCGTTATTCTTGCCTTCACGCTCATAACTGGAGTCAATTTTATTTGATCAGCGAGGAAGGGCGCTGGATGTAAGCCATAAAGTGCTAAACCAATCCTCACCATATCATAATGAAATTCCTTTGTCCTCAATGTTCCAGCCGAATTAGCAAGGTGAATCATTGGTAAATTATGACCTTGATTTTTAATGGTTTGAATCACCTCACGGAAGCGCCCTTGCTGTAAATTAGTCACCGTAGGATCAAGATCATCAGCACAGGCAAGATGAGAATAAACACTTTTGATGCTGAAGCAAGGATTTTTTGCGACCGTTTCAAAAAAAACTGCACTTTTGTGCCATAATACCCCTATCCTAGACATTCCTGTGTCAATTTTTAGATGTACTGGTAAATTTATTTCTAAACAGTGTAAAGTGTCAGCAAAAATTTCAACTTGCTCCATACTACCAAGAGTAGGTTCTAACTGCCACTGTACAATTTCCTTAATTTCCTCTACGGTATTAATAGCTCCTAAAATCATAATTGGTGCGGTAACGCCACCTTTTCTTAGTTCGATACCCTCATTTAGAGTCGCAATCGCTAAATAATCAGCGCCCTCCGCCGTTACTGTTTGTGCAACTTTCAATGCTCCATGACCATAAGCATCGGCTTTAATCACCGTCATTAATTTGGTTTGAGGAGATAGTATAGTGCGCAAGGCGCTTATATTTTCTGTTAAGGCTTGATGATTAATTTCTATCCATGCTCTTTTTTGTTCAATCATTTTTCCATAAGGGTTAATTAAAAATGTTGGCAAGGGGAGGAGGGCGCTTTTTTGGATGATAGAGAGGAAAAACATACTGGAAAGCTGCGGAAAAAGGATAGACGGATAAATAAATACCTATCCATTACCCTTTATCTACAATAATTTAACAGGATTTAGCGAGATAAACCACAGCGCCCAAGCCACAAGCCATTTCATCTGGGGAAATTTTACCATCATGGTTGGCATCCATGGCATCAAAAACGGCGTCAGCGCCCGCCCATTCTTCACGAGAAATGAAACCGTCACCATCTAAATCAAAGACATGAAAAATATCTTCAATGGCATGAGTTAAGGCTTCCTCCCCTTCGAGGCGCGCTAAACGATTAGCCAATAAATCTTCCAAAGTTTCCAAGGCTTTAGTAAAACCTTTAATTCCTTCATCTAACTTCTCATTAGCCATTTTATCTTCTTGGTGCATACGCTCAAAAGTGGCTTTATCTACAGAAATTTTCTCAATTTCTACCGTTGAAGCATTATCAGGAGATAATTTACGGGGTAAATCTTCTTCGGTTTTAGCTAATTGTTCTAATAATTTAGGGGAAATAGTCAATAAATCACATCCAGCTAACTCACAAATTTCGCTAATATTACGGAAACTAGCGCCCATCACCTCAGTTTGATAACCAAATTTTTTGTAGTAGTTGTAAATTTCTGTTACCGATTGCACTCCCGGATCTTCAGCGCCGATATAATCCTGATTAGTAGTTTTTTTATACCAATCCAAAATTCTACCCACAAAAGGAGAAATGAGAGTAACACCAGCTTCCGCACAAGCTACCGCCTGATGAAAGCCAAATAGAAGGGTAAGATTACAGTGGATACCTTCTTTCTCTAAAGTTTCCGCCGCGCGGATACCTTCCCAAGTAGCGGCGATTTTAATTAAAATTCTCTCTTTACCAATACCAGCTTTTTCATACTGAGAGATTAGATAACGTGCTTTATTAATAGTCGCTTCCGTATCGAAAGATAAGCGCGCATCAACTTCCGTAGAGACTCTACCCGGCACAATATCCAAAATTTTCTTACCAAATGCTACGGCTAACCAATCCACCGCTAATGTAACTACATCGGTGACGGGCGCTTTTTCTCCTAACTCTTTTCTCGCTTCCATCAAAGTATCATCCACAATAGCTTGATATTGTGACATCTGCGCTGCCGCAGTAATTAGAGAAGGATTCGTTGTAGTATCTCTGGGAGTAAATTGTTCGATTGCCTCAATATCCCCAGTATCAGCTACGACGATAGTGTATTGTTTTAATTGATCGAGTAAGTTAGTCATTTTTGCTCCTTTTTGGTTAATTTTAGCTAATTAACCGTTTCTCGCTTTTCTCTTTGATTGTAGCAAATGTTCACGAGAGGATGACAAGTAATAATGAGGGGGTAATAGATAATGGGAAGAATGCAGAAGTAATTGTTTTCTTAATTCTCAACTTTTTCTTCCCTTTGCCTCTTGTCTTTTTAACTAATTTAATTGCCACTACTAATTTAGTCTTAATATATCTATTTTTTACGACTGATAAATAGGCTAAATCCGGTAAGAATAATGCTTAAAATTGAATGTGGTTCAGGTACACTAATAGGGTCTTGAGGATTGGGACTATTGATGTTATTATTAGGCTCAGGCGGTGGTGAAATTACAGTTAAGTTATTACCAAAATTGTTGGTATCAAAGTTGCCAAGGTCATTATTTAATACTGCTTGAATCCAAGGTGTATAGAGAGAAACATTAGCATCCCCTGCAATTTCACCAAAACTTGAATTTAGGATATTATCAATGTCGGATGAGGATAATCTTAAACCGTAAGAAGTTACCCCCATTATTTTACCATCAGGGGTGAAAGTAGGGCCACCAGAATCACCGGGTGCGGCGCTAACTTCATTATTTCCTAGTCCTAAGTTATTACGGGAAAAGAAACCAAAGGCATCATTGGCAGAATTACCGTTATCAAAATCATATTGTAATTGTGAATTACTCACAAAAGAAAAGGGTGCATTTAAGGCAGTGAGAAGTAAATCGCCAAAAGCATCATAACTATTTTGACCACTTCTTTTCGTACCACTATTTAATACTGAGCCTTGATTGCCATTCCCAGCGCGCCCCACCCCAACTTTATCCACGGCTTGATTAAACAAAGTTGCGGGATTATCCGTAAAAATTTCGTAAGGTGTAAGGTTGAGGGCGCTGGTAGTGGTTCTAATAATAGCTAAATCTCCACCCTGTAATAAATTACCCGTCCAGAAGGGCGCTAAAAAGGTACTTTGACCTGTTAAAACTTCTCCATTGCCAAAAGTCGCTTGTACACCATTTACAGAGGGTGTACCATTCAAATCAGTTAAACAATGGGCTGCAGTTAGTAAAAAATCACTACCAATTAAGGACCCAGTGCAACGGGCAAAACCACCACTATTTAAACTGAGTCTTAAATCAGCAACGGCATCAAAAAGAGGAGTATTAACGACATAGTCAGCAGGATTACCAAAAGTGGTTAATAGTGGCTTTAGGGTAGCGGTAACGGATTGACTACTACTAATATTTTGTTCTTGATAGGGAGTGTAAAAGTAATCGTCTGTAGCGGTGACATCCTCAAAAGTGTAATTTAATAGGCTATTGTTAGACAAATTAATTGCCTCGGCTGAATTAACAAACACTATTCCAGTGGTAATGCCCAAAAATAAACCGATACTTTTTTTCATATAGTAATCTTATGCCTGTTGTGAGAATTATTTTTCATAATACATAAAAACGAAATATAGGAATACTAAATTATTAGCAAAATTACTATTGCTTGACACTCCCACCACTAAACCCTACGGGTTATAGTGGGGGATTCTTGGTTCACTGACTCGCCGTTAGACGACAGGTTTGCACCAATCGCCCAAGAGGGCAAATCTCCCCAAGCGTATGTTCCCGTATGCCCTACGGT
>JACYMF010000090.1 GCA_015272165.1 Cyanobacterium sp. T60_A2020_053 | reverse complement strand
TGCTGAATAAATCAAAACTCTTGTCAAATAAAGGTTTAAAGTCTATTCTACATAATAAAAAGTGTCATAAATTGACTTTTTTCTCTAAAAATACTCTATTTTTTCCATCCGAATCAAAAATAATTGATACAAATGAGCAATTTATGAAAAATAACTATTTGGCTAAAGTCTTTAATTTATAAGTATTTCACCTAAAGCCTGACACCCGAAGCCTGACACCTCCCCTCACCAAAATACTTTTTCAGCAAACCCTATTTATATCTAAAAAAAGGACTTTTAGGGATATTTATATCCTTTGAAATAATTTAATGTTAACCTCTCAGTATTTTAACGGATAAAAATAAGTATTCTACTTTACAAAAACTTTATAATTATCAGTAAAAGTACATGGGATAACAGGAATAACTATGGTAATTATCAGCTTTAATACCCACCCCTAGCATTTTAAAATTAGATTTATAAAGAGTGGATAAAAGAAAATGATTCAGTAAAATCACTGATCATAACTATGAAAAATTAAGGTACCATTATATAGTAAAACTATTTAAGTTAAGTTTAGTAATATTGTTAAAGCAAGCCACAATTAGATATTAACAGGTTTATTTTAACAGGTAGAAATATTAATTATTATTTATATTTTAATCATTTGAGCTGAGGAAAACTTGTCATGACAAGAAACATATTTAATCAATGGCGATGGCTCAAGAAAACTGGTCTTAGTATGCCAAAAGATCAAGGTTATACCCTAGCGGAAATATTGGTAGGCACAGTAGTATTTGGAGTGTTAGGGGCGCTGTCTGTCACCAGTATTAACAGTATTGTGCCTCAAAGACCCCTAGAAGATAGTGTTTATAAACTACAAGGTATCTTACAACAAACTAGAACCAGAGCCATTGCCACCACCTCCGCTATACGGATCATGCCTGATCCAGATGATCCCGAACGAACTCTGAAAGTAGAAGTAGCCCGAACCAGAGGTTGTGATTCGGTAACTGCTTTAACTGCTGACTTGGTAGAGGATGCAGCTGATAATGATTTAGATGTGGAGGATATTGTTAACAATGATAGGATACTGCCTGTTGTTTCTGTGCGCGGTTTTGCGGTGGGAGACACCTTAAAGGTGGGTAGTGATGAAACGGATAATGAAATTATTGCCATTGATGGTAACTTATCTACTATTGAGTTAGGGCAGGACTTAGGAACAGATCAAGCGGAAGATGCGGTGGTAGAGTTAGCCAACAACTGGCGCTCTGATGGTAGTTTAGTCAAAGAGGATTTAACTCTCTCGGATGGCATTGTAGTAACGTCTAATATTCCTGATGATAATTGGACTCTTTGCTTTGATAGTCGTGGTTTAGCTCGTCTTTATGATGCTGGTGGGGTAGTCGATGATATTTTAACTTTAACTGTCACGGAAGAACAAAGTAACGATAGTCAGCAGATGACAATATTAAGGGGGGGGGCGCTGGAAATTAACTAAATAATTCAGCAAACATTATGAAATTAATCAAAATAATTCGATTTCTTCGACAGCCTCCAGAAGAAGGTTTTACTCTCCTTGAAGCCACTATTGCTATGTTTTTGCTCAGTCTTGCCATGTTACTAAATCTACCTTTTGCAGTCTTGTTACAACAGCAAAATATAACCTACGAAGCGCAGTTAGGAGCAAGTTCTTTGTCGAAAGAGTTACTAGACGAAATTAGAGCCAGACGAGTTATTGACCCTGTGGATGGAGAGGCAAGAGACAACCTTCAAAGTTTAGGCTATGACTATGATGCAGTGATTTATATTTGCACAGATGATCCAATTGTTACGGATGATTTAGAGGTGACAGATTGCCCCACAGGTAATGCTGACACCACTGATATTAGATATATAGTAATACAAATTAATAGAGATGGACAAACAGAACCAATACACACAATTCAAACGGTATTTACTCGCCTTATTCCCCCCGAAAATAACTAATTCGGAAAGTCAGCAAGGCATAACCATGATCGAGATGATTGCCTCTATGTTAATTTCTAGCTTAGTGGTGGCATTTGCGTTTAATGGTTTTGCGTATTATCGTCAGAGTTTTCTTAGGGATCAATCTCGTAACCGTGTTAATCAGTCCTTTGGCGGTGTTTCCACCCTCATTGGTCCTGATATTTTACAAATTGGGGAGGGGTTAACCGATGATCCTCGGTTTCCAGCGGTGGAAGTCCGTCAAACTCCCATACCCGGAACTGATCCTGTGGAAAATTCCTCAGAAATTCTTATCCGTAAAGCCGTTATTACTGATTCTCTGCCCCTTTGTGCAGATATTACGGCTGGGACAAGTACAAATGTTTTAATTTTTGATGATACCGGTGGTGGAGAGCCGGGTTGCGATTTAATTGATAACGATGGTGATGGAGTACCAGATTTATTGGCTAATTGGAGTCGTAATCGTCAAACGAGAGGAGGTACAGTCAGAGCTTATATTTATGATGGTGCTAGTGACTGGGAATTTTTTGATTACACTGGAGAAATTACTCAAGATGGTAGTGGCAACGTCATTACTCCTAGCGGTTCTAACCCCGCAGAGTTAGCTTTATTAACTACGAACAGTCACACTTGGGCAAATAATTATAGTGCTTCTGGTTCGAGTAAAATTTACATAATTGAAGAAAGATTGTATCGATTAAGTCGAAGTGCAGGAGAAGAAAGTGGTACATTACAACTAATTGTAGATCGTAATACCGCTAATCCCCTTGATCTGGCTTCCAATATCGAGAATTTTGAGATTCTTATTAATGTGGCTGAAGATGCACAAGCAACTACTACTTTTAATTGCACTGTCATTCCTCCCACCGTTCAAGCTCATTGTCCTGACTATACCAATTTTGCTGACTATTCTTGGGCGCAAATCCAAGATATTCAGGTGACAACGACTTTAAACCTAGATGATGAGGATTTACCTCAAAATGTTGAGTTTCGAGAGGAAGATTTGCGCCTTACAGAGAAATTTTTCCCTCGTAATGTTTTTAGTTTTTAAATTTATGTAACCTACATTTTGGCTAAAGTCATGAAAAACAAACCTTTTTCTATTATTCCTTTTTTAATTAAATTACAAAAGAGCCAAAAGTCTTCTGATGGCGGTTATGTGCTGGTGATTGCCATCGGCACAATTTTAGCGTTGTCAGGGTTATTGGTGGTTTATGGACAGTCTAACCGAGTGCAAAAAACTGCTATTGATAGTAATATCGATAGTTCCAGTGGTTTTTATGCTGCCGAAGCTGGTCTAAATTTACGGGCGCAAAATGTGCGAGATTTATTTTTAAATCGTAATACTCCTGTTGGTAATCCTCCTCAATCGGCTAAGGCTTGTTTAGGGACTGATAGTAGTATTCAGGGTACTGGGGACTATCAGTGTCAAATTTTTCAATTTGCCCAGAGTTCAGAAAATCGTTCAGGTTATATTGCTTCTACTTATTTAACTGGTGGGACGCAAACTCTTGGGGTAGTACCGAGAGGAGATCGTTTTGAGAATTTGAATATGATAGAGAATAGCTATTCTCTTTATTCTCTGTCTTTTAAGGAGGGCGCTGATGATTCTCAAGCCTCTGCTATTTTACAAATGGATATTAAAGCTCGACAAATTCCCATGTTTCAATTTGCGGCTTTTTATCGGGGTGATTTAGAAATCTTACCCGGTCCTAATATGACTTTGAGTGGTCCTGTGCATACTGATGGTAGTTTGTATTTAGGAGCTAATGCAACTTTAAGTATTGATGGTCAAGTGACGGCGCGTGAACGTCTGTTTAATTTCCGTCTAAATAATAATGCCACTTATCCTGATGGTCGAGTTCGAATTAGAAATGCCAATGATACTGATTGGGTGAATTTACTACAAGCTGGAACGGGAGCAACCACTCCGACCACTAATGCTATGGACCCTGTGCGTCTTGCTACTGCCTATGGTACAAGAGTTCAGGTGGGAACTGATCCCATTTCTATCCCTACCCCTGACATTTTAGATGGTACTGGAGAATATTTTAATCAGGCGGATATTCGAGTTAACTTTAATCCTCCAGCAACGGGAGCTAACTTAAATTATCTTAATACTAATTCGTTTGAGATTACTGCTATAGATCGTACTGATAGTAGCGGTAATCTTACTACTCCCACAGAAAGAATTTTAAATGCTCGGCAAATTAGAAGTTTACGTCAGCCTGTGATGGTGGGCGCTGGTTTAGCCAGTGTGACTAATGCTGATTATCGTGTTTGTACTCCAGCCACATTATCGGGAGATTTGGCAACTTGGTGGAATGGTTTAACTGCTTTACAAAAAAATACTTTTCGCACCCAAGCTCAGGCATATCTACAAGAGCAAATTCAGTCTATGGAAGCGCCCTTACGCTTTAGCTATATGAGTCTGCCTATCGAGGATATTGAAGATCAGGAGACTTTATTTAGCGATTTTGCGGATGATACCACCAGTTTAGAGACTGGTTTAACCGCAGCAATACTACCTTTAACAGTACCGCCTGTAATACCCTTTGCTGTGGGGACAGAGGTTGATGATGCTATAGATAATTTCTTGGAGATGACTCCTCAACAAATTGCTGGATTACCTGAATTCGACTTAGTTAGTAATACTGTTATTGCTAATACTGCTCGTTGTTATGTAGCAGCGCCCTTCACCGATATAGGGAGAGATGCAGATAGTCATCAATCTTGGTTCCGTTTTTTCAATAACAGGGAAGGAAGACATCTTCGCCTTTTACAAATGAATTTGCAGAGTATGGCAATTTGGAACCGAGATGGGGTGTTTCTTGACGAAACGGGTGACGTGATCACTTCTACGGATCAATTATTATATCTCAGAGCGCCTCAAGATAATGATGCTCCAGCAGGTTCATTACAAAGATTAGGTTACGCCGCCATTGATATTTCTGATGGCGGTATGGTAATTCATGCCATGGTGGACACTGACATTGCCAATGCCTACACTAACACTAGCCGTTTTGGTTTTGCTGTCGTGAGGGCGCAACAGTTAATTGGTCTAGCTCGTAGTGGGAATGTTGCTGATCCTACAGGGTTAACTATTGCCACTGATCAAGGGATTTATCCTCAGGGAGATTATAATACTATTAATTATCAACCAGCAGGGATTTTATCAGATTCTTTTAATCCTCTTTCTAATGCTTGTATTATTAATAGTGAAGTGGTAATTAACCGTCTCAACAACCATGACTGTAATCAACTTGATGGCACTCAAATTCCCCCTACTGCCACGACTTTTAATGCTGGAGTTTTAGGCGGTACGGATGTTACTGTGCCTAACGGTAATTATAATGGTGGTTTAGAAAATTATCCTCGCTTTCAGGAACGGTGGGGAGGGCTCCCTTGGACTTATCGGGGTTCTTTTGTGAGTATTTCTACTCCCCTGCGAGTTAGCGGGCGCTGGGGTCAAGGTAATGTGTATAGCGCCCCTACCCGTAACTGGGATTATGATCAAAATTTTAATGATCCTCGTAATTTACCACCTTTAACCCCCCAGTTTGTTTATATCAAGCAGGAATCCTTTATCCGTAGCTTTGATCAATAACCCTCACCCCCAACCCCTCTCCCACAGGAGAGGGGAGTAATCACGGTGGAGGGCGGTTGGCTAGACAGAAATCGGGTTTTTGACTAAACTTAGGACTAAAACCTGATTTTATAAAAACCCGATTTCTACGATATGGAGGGCGCTGGTTTTTTGGTGGAGGGGTGGAGGGCGCTGGTTTTTTGGTGAGGTCTATTAGATATTGATTTTTAGGCTAAAATTGAGAGGGGATAGGAGTAATCGTTAATTACCCCTACTCTTTTTAGACTTAATATTTTTATTGAGGATCATAATATGAGTACGGTAACTGATAACGATTTAAGAGAATTAAAGGATTTAATTAACGATAAATTTAATGAGTTGAGGTTAAACCAAGAAAAAATAATGACTAGATTAGAAGATTGGAAACCATCAATAGATAAAATATCAGATTTATCAGAAAAAGTAGGAGAATCAAAAGCAGAGGGTAAGTTAGGATTAATCGCTATAACTGCTTTAATTTCTTCAATTCTTTCTGGAAGTCTAACGAGTTTAATATTTATCTTTGTCAAAAATAAGCCTTAGTTTTTTCAGTAGTGATGGGATGGAGTGAAGAGTGCTGAGGTTTAATTGTAGGGATGGAGGGCGCTGGTTTTTTGGTGAAGGTGGAGGGCGCTGGTTTTTTGGTGAAGGTGGAGGGCGCTGGTTTTTTGGTGAAGGGGGGGAGGGCGCTGGTTTTTTGGTAAAGGTGAAGGGCGCTGGTTTTGAGTGAAAGGGTGAAGGGCGCTGGGTTTTTGGTGAGGGGTGAAAGTATAATAAAGTTTAGAGAACTTAAAACATCAGGAGAAAAATATGAATATTGATACTTTTTAGCCAATAATTTTTTGAATTAAATTTTGTAAGTTACCACAATCTTCTATTTGTAAGTCTCCTAACTTCTTTATTACTAAATTTTTGTCGATGGTTGTAACAACAGGTTTTATTATTGATGGTTTGAGTAAACCAGCCTCACGAAACTTGATAATGGATAACTCACCTTCTGTTAGGGGAGTATTTGTCTTACTGGTAACAGCAATAATAATTATATCTGGTTTCTGCTGATTATAAATATCAGAACTAATAACTACGGCGGGTCTTTTTTTTGTGGTACTTTGATCTGTGAACGGAAAAGGTAATAGGAGTATATTACCAAAATTATAAATCATCATAGTCGGTATCCTCTGGATTATCCCAAATTTTAGAGAATGCTTGTTCAGACATTTTTGTATAAGCTGTTGTCAATTCTTGATCAAAGTTTTCGGCTTGAATAATATCTTTTTCTAACTCATAATTTAATTTAATTTTTTCGGCTTGGGGTAATTGTTTAACTAGCTCTAATATCTGTTCTAAATTGAGAGATAATTGATACATGACCATGACTGTTATTTTAATGTTTTAATTTTATCATTTGGTGGACGGGGATAAGGGTTGGAGGGCGCTGGTTTTTTGTAAAGGTTGGAGGGCGCTGGTTGTGTTGGATTATAATACTTGAAAGTTGAATTGAGAAAAAGAAGTAATTATGACAGTAATTGACAAAATTGATTTAAAAGAATTGTATGAAATCGATGATCATTTATGGTTAGAGAAAACTATTAATTTACTGAAAGAACAAAAGTTTAATGATTTAGACTTAGAAAATTTAATTGAGGAGTTAGAAAGTTTGGCAAGACGGGATAAGTTAGCAATAAAAAGTCTTTTACAACAAATCATTAGACATTTATTATTAATTCAATATTGGGAGAGCGAAAGAGAAAGAAATTATCCCCATTGGCAGTCAGAGATTATTAGTTTTCGTATTCAAATTAATGACCAGATGACTAAAAATTTTTACAATTATTTAGAGGATAATATCAACAAAATTTATCAGGATGCCAGAAAGTATGTTAAGGCGAAATCCAGATTAGATACTTTTCCCTTAGAATGTCCTTATATTTTAACTCAGTTATTGGATGAAGATTGGTTTCCTTCAACATAATGCTTTGATAGGCATGAAAGGCATTGGGTTGTGGTGGAGGGCGCTGGATTTTCGTGAAGGGGTGGAGCAAGGTATTTTCTTTCTCAAAATTGTTAATTTCTCAAAGGCGACTATATTCAGGATATAATCCCAAGATTCCTTCTGCGGAGGCTTTACAGATTCCTCTATCGGTGATTAAACCTGTGATGAGGCGCGCTGGGGTAACGTCAAAGCCATAATTCAGCGCCCGACTACCCGGCGGAATCAACTTCACTTCTAATATATCGCCATTATATTCACCGCTAATATGACTAACTTCTGTAGCGTCTCTAGTTTCGATGGGGATTTGCTTGACACCGTCTGTCATTTCCCAGTCAAAGGCAGAATAAGTTAGGGCAACATAAAAAGGAATGTTATTATCCTGCGCCGCCAGCGCTTTTAAATAAGTACCAATTTTATTGGCAACATCTCCCGTGTAAGTGGTGCGATCGCTTCCTGTGATAACGAGATCAACCATACCATGTTGCATTAAATGCCCCCCCGTATTATCAGCAATAACAGTATGATCAATGCCATTTTGTCCTAATTCCCACGCTGTGAGACGGGCGCCTTGATTGCGTGGGCGAGTTTCATCCACCCAAACGTGAACTTTTATACCCATTTCATGGGCTTGGTAGATGGGCGCTGTGGCTGTGCCATAATCCACACAACCGAGCCATCCAGCATTACAATGGGTCAAAATATTAACGGTGTCACCCTGTTTTTTAGCACTGATGTCTTGAATTAGCTTAACGCCATGATTACCGATACTTTGACAGAGTTTCACATCTTTTTCTACCAGCGCCCTCCCCACTTCTTTCGTAGTTGCTACGATGGCATCAAGGTCATTTTTGAGAGGTTTAATTGCTTCTAACTGTCTTTGTATTGCCCATGCTAAATTAACGGCGGTGGGGCGGGTTGCTTGTAATTTTTCCGCCACTTGATAAAGGTATTCTTGGGGATTCGTGACGTGATGACGTTGGGCAGATAATGCCCCTAAATACATCCCATAACCAGCACCAGCACCGATTACCCCAGCCCCACGGATGTGCATTTCTCGGAGGGCGCTTGTCATGTCTGCTACGGTGATAATATCTTCAATTATGAATTGATAAGGTAAATATCTTTGGTCAATTACTTTTACTGTTTGCTCATCTTCACTTAACCAAATTGTCCGATAATGCTCACCATTTACCTTCATTGTTTATATTTTCTCTTTTTTTTTGCAAAAACTATTTTAGTATTTTACAGCCAAAATGGCAGTAATTTACCCACCGGGTAATGAATTACACGGCTAATAATATCACGTTCAATAAATTAAACTAAGATTTTGAGAAATGCATAACTATCCATTGTCCATTGTCTATTGTTTTCCTAAAACTTGTCTAATACCATGTTTTTTCCCTTGATTATCCCCTTGATAACGGGGAATTAAATGAATTTGACAATGATTCATTTTTTGTCCTCCTGCTTGGTTAATATTCATACCCACATTAAAGCCATCAGGATGATATTTTTCAGTAATAATTTTCTGCACAAAATTGACCATTTGCCAACAGTTTTGCTGTTCAGCTAATGATAAATCGAAATAATTTTCTTCATGTTTTTTGGGAATAATTAAACTATGTCCTTTGGTAAGGGGATAGCCGTCTAACATGGCATAACTAAGGGTTGATTCTGTGAGCAAAGTTAAAGAAGCATAGGGATTACAAAAAATGCACGGTGAGGGGCGCTGGATTTGGTTATAATGACTGTAGCAATATATTTCGCAAAATTCATCTTGATGTAAAGATTCAAAAGGCAGTTTTACTAAACATTGATAGGTCATTTTTTTATGGACATAATGACGGCGATAACCTTCTTTTTTTAAGTCTCTCCTTACAGCAAAATAAGCCTTTCCTTTCGGTTTTAATAGGTGAGCTATTTCCATTATTACCTGTTCTTGGTCTTGTTCTAAAAGCACATTTAACACATAAAAACAAATAATAGTATCATATTTTTCCTGTGGATAAGTGGGGAAATAAAAAGGGTCATAACCAGTTATATCAAATGATTTTTCTTTGAGTAATTTCACATCATTACCTACTCCACAACCGAAATCTAATATTTTTCCTTGTAATAGTTTATTTTTTACGGTGAAGTGCGCTGGAAATGATAAATATTTTCGCTCAATAGCTGTTAAATGACTATTAGTATTTTCCATGTTTTGTGTTTCTCGCAAAGGTGCAATGAGAATATTTATGATAATCCCAAGTCTAGTTTACCCACCGTGTAATGAATTACACGGAACTAACGGAATTACGTTCAATAAATTGAACTAAGATGGGAAGAAAAATTAATTGTGTATTTTATTTACCTTTGCCCTTTGCCCCTTGCCCATAAAAATTAAGTAATTCTTGACGAGGATTAAAAGTCTCAATATCTTTAATTTGTTTATATAGTTTTTTCTCTTCTTCAGAAACATTGGTAGGGGGTACAATACGAATAATGATCATTTGATCGCCCCTTTCGCCTCGAATATTGGGATAACCCTTGTCTGCTAATTTTAATCTCTGTCCTTGTTTGACACCGGGTGGTACATTCATACGCACCAAACCATCAATGGTGGGAACTTCCACAGCGCCCCCCACCACAGCTTCGGAGGGAGTTAGGGGGATTTCGCAGGAAATATCTGTTTTTGTTAATGTAAAGAATGGATGTTCTTCAATCAAAATTTTTAAATATAAATCACCGCCGTTGATACCTTGACCTTTGAGGCGAATTTTCTGCCCGTGATACATAGCCGGAGGCATATCAATTTCTAATGAGCGCCCGTCTTCGAGGCGAATGCGCTCTCTACCGCCCAAATAAGCCTTTTCTAGGGGCAATAATAGTTTAGCCTCGATGTCCTTGGAATTGTTGCGGGAGGGCGCTGGTTTGACCCTTTTCGTGGTGCTGGATTGATAATCTTCCGTGCGAGGGGATTTTGGGCGCGCATTGGGGGGACGATTTACAGAACCTGAGCGCACATCATCCCAAAAAGAATTAATATTATTGAAAGGAAAACCAGAATTATTACCAGTAGAATTATTCGCCGTAGCACGGGGAAAGCGACGGCGAGAAGTGCCAAAAATTAATAAATCATATTGTTGACGCTTGGTTTGGTCTGATAGTGTATCATAGGCTTCATTGATTTTTTTAAACATCTCCTCAGCGCCCTTATCACCTTGATTCAAGTCGGGATGATAGCGCCTTGCCAATACTCGAAATTCTTTTTTTACTTCTTCCAATGTCGCTGAGGGTTCAACCCCTAAAATCTGATAATAATTCTTCACAGTGGTGCGTAATTTTTGCATACTTGATACTTAATATTAATCTTATCAGTTCAAAAAAGGCAATTGATAATAAATTATGAATTATGAATTATGAAATGAAACTATCTTCAATTCACATTTACCCCATCAAATCTTGTCAAGGCATCACCGTGACAGAAGCAGAAGTAGCCCTGAAAGGTTTAAAAAATGACCGTTGCTTAATGGTAGTTGATAGTAACGGTAAATTTATCACCCAAAGACAATTACCATCTTTAGCCACTATTATCACCAGTTTAGACCATGATTCTCTCACACTGAAGGTGGCAAATAATACTCTTAGTCCCATAACTTTTACTCCCGAATATCAAACAGGGAATTTGATACCCGTGGAAATTTGGGGGCAAGAAACCATGGCGGTTGAGCAAGAAAAAGCGGTTTCTGAGTGGTTGCGGAGGGCGCTGGATATTGACGAGCAAATTTTTCTAGTGGCTCAAACTCCCGACTGTCGTCTTACCATCGATCCTAAATATAGCTTACGGCGGAGGGCGCCGGTCACCTTTTCCGATGGCTATCCCTTACTACTCACCAATACAGCATCTTTAAAATTACTCAATGAAAAAATTAGAGACACCTATAAATCATCAGAAAATCAAGTAACAATGGATCGATTTCGACCTAATTTAGTCATCGAAAATGATCAACCTTTTGCAGAAGATAACTGGCGAGAAATTACCATCGGTGCAGTAACCTTTGACCTTGTTAAACCTTGCAAAAGATGTATTGTTACCACCACAAATCAAAATACAGGTCAACGAAATTCTTTACAAGAGCCTTTAAAAACTTTAGCAACTTTTCGCAATTTTCCCACTCAGGGAATTTTATTTGGTGTTAATATTATTCCTCGTAATCAAGGTTTAATTTCTGTGCAAAGTACCATAAATTTATAACATTAATTTGGTATAGGAATGCCATCTTAAATTCCTTTGCTCTAATCTCTAAAAAGAGCTATTTCAGAAGCTGAAGCACTATAAGGGTTGAATAATATTCAACAAGGGTTGAATAATATTCAACCCCTACAAACCAATTTTTAATCAGTTTTAATTAAATGAATAATCAATATAATCTTGAGGTTTACATCGAAGATAATTATTTTGTAGAGGAAAACCCAGCGCCCTCCACCGAAGTTTTACAATGGCAATTATGGTTTCAATCGTGGCTAAATTTATTAGATTTGGACTTAGATAATAACTATAATTATGAAGTAAGTTTAATATTCGCTGATGATGCCTTTATTCAACAATTAAACCAACAATATCGAGATAAAGATCAAGCCACTGATGTATTAGCGTTTGCTTCCCTTGAAGATGATTTCGGTTTCATTTCCCCAGAAATTCCCGTAATGTTGGGAGATATTATTATTTCTGTGGATACAGCAAAAACACAAGCCCAAAGTCAAGGACATTCCCTCATGATAGAATTAGCTTGGTTAGCATCCCATGGATTTTTACATTTGTTAGGATGGGATCATCCTGATGATGAAAGTTTAAATGATATGTTAGATCAACAAAGATTTTTACTCACAGAAAGCAAAATTATTTAAAGGGCAAAGGTTTAAAAAGGGCAAAGGTTTAGTAACTGATGTTACGCAAAATATAGAATTAATTGTTGGTGTCAGGTGTCGGGTGTCAGGTATTAGGT
>JACYMF010000089.1 GCA_015272165.1 Cyanobacterium sp. T60_A2020_053 | reverse complement strand
CGATTTTTTTGTTGGTTCGTTTACATCCCCCGTTGATTTCAGTGGGTATTTTTTTGTTGAGAAATTCAACGGGGGTCTTTCACTCACATTTCAAGATAATAGAAAAGGCTATGGCTTCGGGAATTAAAGCTAAACCAACTACCAAACCTGATAATAAGTCAGCCTTGGTATTACTAAACCATTCTTTTTTTTAAGTTGCAGTATTTAACATTTCCTCCTCTGTGCAGTGAAAGAGCGACCATTTACTATACCATAAGATTAAGTTTTATTAACAAGAAAAATATTCTTACCCCATTGAGATTTCGTTTGGATTAGCACCAAAATGTATTTGTTTTGGATAGGGAGAAGGGGAGAAAAAATTTAGAATTTAGAATTTAGAATTTAGAAAACAATTACTTCTTCATTTCTTCTACTGTCCATTGTCCATTATCCATTATCAATTATCCATGAGAATTAGTAAAAAGAAAAAAGCAGTAGAAATCCTCTCAATTTTAAAGCAGTTATATCCAGATGCTACTTGTAGCCTTGATTATGAGACACCTGTACAATTATTGGTAGCTACCATTTTATCGGCACAATGTACCGATGAGCGTGTTAATAAAGTTACTCCCCATCTCTTTGCTAAATATCCCGATGCGCCTAGTTTAGCTTCGGCTAATCGTGAAGATATAGAACGTTTAATCTACTCCACAGGATTTTTTCGTAATAAAGCCAAAAATATTCAAGGCGCTTGTGTCAAAATTGTTACTGAATTTGACGGCGCCCTCCCCCGCACCATGAAGGAGTTATTAACACTACCCGGGGTAGCGCGCAAAACCGCTAATGTGGTTCTTGCTCACGGTTTTGGTATCATTGAAGGGGTAACGGTAGATACCCATGTGAAAAGGTTAAGTAACCGTTTAGGTTTAACTAAAAACGATCAACCCGTACAAATTGAGCGAGATTTGATGAAATTATTACCGCAACCAGAATGGGAAAATTTTTCCATCAGTATAATTTATCATGGTCGTGCCGTGTGTAATGCACGGGCGCCGAGATGTGCGGAGTGCGCTTTAATTCACCTCTGTAAAAGCGCCCCCAATTTGCAAAGTCGAACCAAAATTTAGATTTTTAGCAGAGGAGGAAGGGGTAGCAGAGGAGAGATAATTAGGGTCTGCTGAATAAGTCCAAAATCTTGTCAAATAAAGATTTTCACTAACATAAAAACCAAAAAAAGTTCCAAAAATGGTCTTTTTTGCTTAAAAATGCCCCTCTTTGCTCTACTCTAACTAAAAATCATTGATAGAAATGTTCGATTTATTAAAAGTCAGTGTTTGGCGAAGGTCTTTAATTTATAAGCATTTCACCGCGACACCGCGACACCCGAAACCTGACACCTCCCCTCACCAAAACTACTGCTGACTAACCGCGCGCTGTAAACGATTGAGAGATTGATTATAACCAATAATGGCTTGGAGAAAATTCCCCCTCGCTTCCGTCAGCGCCCGTTGCGCATTGATAACGTCAGTTTGAGTGCCGACTCCTGCTTGAAAACGTAATCTCGCTAACCTTAAACTTTCCGTAGCGGTAATAGCTGCTTGTTCAGTAGTACCAATATTCTCTTTGTTAGCTGTTAAATCATTATAAGCAGTTTCCACCTCAAGGCGAATAGCATTACGTTGCCCAGCAAAATCATTTTCATCAATGGCGATACTAATTTCTTCTTGTTTGGACAGTGCCTTTGCTTCTCCACCATCCCGTAAATTCCAAGTGAGACGGGCGCCGGCATTATAACCATCACTGTAACCCGTAATGCCCAACGGACTGATACCAGCAACATTGAGATTAAAATTATAATTAGCAAACAAATTAACTTGTGGTTTCTGCCGTGATACAGCAATAATACGGTCTTGATTATTAATTTCCCTTCGAGCGAGAATTTGATCTAACTCCTCCCTATTTTGGTAAGCCTGAATAATACTCTGCTCAAGGGAAAGACTCCATTCTCCCTGCTCTGCAATTTCATCCGCCGCGCTATACTCCACCGTAGCAGGAATACCAATAACCGTGGCTAACTCTCGTCTAGCATTGCGTTGATCGGCGCGCGCCCTAGTTAACCCTTGATTAGCATTAGCCAAATCTACCCTAGCTTGTAACACATCAAAACGAGTACCCAATCCAGCGCGCTCCAACAATTCAGCATCTCTAAGAGTTTGAGTAAAATCATCTACCGCCGCCTGAGCAATATTCACCTGTGCATCAGCATTTTGTAACTGATAATAAGCCGTTGCCACCTCAAAACGAGTTTGTTGCGTCAAACGATTAACTTCCAATTCAGCGAATTTAATTTCTTCCCGCGCCCGATTAATCGTTGCTTCCAACCTTCCCCCCGTGTAAAGACGATAACCCAATTCTACCCCAGCGCCCGTACTCAGATTATGAGTATTACCAAGAAAACCTTGAGCTTGATTACCCGAAAAAGTAGTGTCAGCCGTGCCATCGACAAATATTTTTTCTTGAGCTTGGGCAGCATTTAAACCCTCTTGAGAGCGATCTAACTCTAATTTTGCCCTACTCAAATCTTTATTATTAGTCAATCCAAGAGATATAGCCTCTTCAAGGGTAATCGCAGGGCGATCAATAATTTCCACCTCTTGAGCTTGATTAGGAAGTAATAATGGATCGCTATTGTCATTACGATTCATTTCTTCACTACTTCGGATGTTAGTAGAATCTTGAGCGACGCTAGGTGACATAGAAATTAAACCAAGCATCAAGCCACTAACAACTATATTTAAGCCCTTTTGATTTAACATTACAATTTCAGTTCAGGATTTTTCGATTTTGATTATAACTGATTACAGGTTTGATAAAGACAATGGATAATAATGGATAATTGATAATTAATTATCTCCCTCCGCCTCCCCTTCTTCCTCTGCTTCCCTTTCTCCCCCCGCTTCCCTTTCTCCCTCTGCCTCCCCTTCTCCCTCTGCCTCCCCTTCTTCCTTTGCCTCCCCTTCCCCCTCTGCCTATTTTGCTTAAAACTCCTTGACAACGGCTTTGCCGTCAATAATTTCACCGACTAAAACTACATCAGTAACACCCACAAATAAACCATTTTCTAATACTCCCGGAATATTATTGATGGTAGATTCAAGGGCGCTGGGGTTAGAAATATCATCAAATTTAACATCAATTACTAAATTACCTTGATCCGTCACCACTGGACCAGCTTTTTTAATGCCCATTCTCAACTCAGGCTTACCTCCCAATGCTTCTAGTTTGCTCATAACAGGAGTAACCGCCATGGGAATAACCTCCACAGGAAGGAGAAAAGTAGAACCCAATTTTTCTACTAGCTTACCAGCATCAACTACGACAATAAATTCCTTAGCAAGACTATCCACCACTTTTTCACGAGTGTGCGCAGCGCCCCCCCCCTTGATCAAATTTTTCTGCGGGTCAACTTCATCTGCCCCATCAATGGCAATATCAATATCAGTAATAGTATCAAGAGTAGCCAGAGGTATATTATATTTTTTTGCCAACACTTCTGCTTGAAAAGAGGTAGGAATACCAATGATATTTTCTAACTCACCACTAGCCAATCTTTCGCCGATATATTGAATAGCATAAGCTGTGGTTGAACCAGTGCCTAAACCTACCACGGAATTAGATTTTACACGGTGGGCTGCCGCCTTGCCTACCTCTTGTTTCATAATCGTAACTAAATCTGTTGTCATAATAATTTGATGATTATTGAATTATTTATATTTGACCAAAGCCCTTATCATAAAACAAAATCGCTCTCTGTTTCTCTTTTTTCTCAAGTCCTTGCACTTTTTAAATTAATTTGTTAGAATAGTTGTCTGTGAGCAATTCACAAAATAAAAAACCCAAAAGGGGGTGTGGCGGAATGGTAGACGCTGCGGACTTAAAATCCGTTGACCTTAATCGGTCGTGAGAGTTCAAGTCTCTCCACCCCCATAATAACTCAATTTTTGGCGTTGCATCATTGCGGGATGATATGCAATTTTCTGATAGGTTGAAACAACTGT
>JACYMF010000088.1 GCA_015272165.1 Cyanobacterium sp. T60_A2020_053 | reverse complement strand
TGTGGAGTCTGAAGAAGATGCCGGAATTGCATTATTTGCCGAAGATGATTCTCTCTCTACAGACGATTTAGGGGCGCTGGATGATGGTGATGACTTTAGTTTTGATTCTGTGGAGTCTGAAGAAGATGCCGGAATTGCATTATTTGCCGAAGATGATTCTCTCTCTGCTGAGGATTTAGGGGCGCTGGATGATGGTGATGACTTTAGTTTTGATTCTGTGGAGTCTTCTGAGTCTCAAATACAGTCTTTTAAAAGTGATGATTCTTTCACTTCTGATTTTGATGTCAGTGATGATGAAAACTTTAATCTTGACTTTGATTTATCAGATAATGATGAGTTAGATTTTGATTCATTTAATGATGAGTCAGATAGTGTTAAAACTGAAATTAATCCTCTTGGTAATGATGATAGATTTGAAGATGAAGATTTTGATTTTGGGTCATTATTAGAAGATAACGAAGAAAAGTAAAATATTTATATTCTCATCTTATCTTAAAGTCTATGGGTGGGCATTGCCCACCCTATTTCTTGATTTAGTAATTCTTAATTAAACTTTGCTGAATAAATAAATAAAAATCCTTATTTTTGACATCCGAATCAAAAATGATTGAGATAAAATAGTAATCTATCAAAAATGAGCATTATAATAAAGTCTTTAATTTATAAGTATTTTGGACTCTTCGCCTTTTCTTAACTTCACCCAAATACTTTTTTAGCAACCTCTAATTATTAATTAATTTAACTTTTTTATGTCAGAAATTTTTTTGGTTTGTGGTTTAGGTAGTCTTGGTAAAAACTGCGTTATTGCTTTAAAAAAATTTGGCGTTAAGGTAATTGCTATTGAAAAAAATTCTTTATCTTTAACAGAAATTAATCAGTTAGAGGGGCTAATTGATGATTTAATTATCGGTGATTGCAGTGATAAAAATATCCTTCGTCAATGTCAAATTAATTCCTGTCGCGCTGCTTTAATTGTCACTACTTCCGAAAAAGTTAATATTCAAACTGCTATCGCTATCCGACAACTTAATCCTAACACTCGTTTAGTTGTCCGTTCCCCCCAAGAAAATCTTAATAACTTACTCAGTCAACAATTAGGGAGTTTTTGTGCCTATGAACCTACTCAGATACCTGCCAATGCCTTTGCTCTATCTGCTTTAGATACGCAAATAATCGGCTTGTTATACATTTTAGGTCAAAAAGTTCGTATTTCTCAAAAAACCCTTGAATATAACGATGCTTGGTGTTATAACTATCAAGTGTCGGGGTTAAATACTCGTCATCGCCGTATCATTAGCCATCGTCGCCATCATGCTTTGATGGCAGGAAGAAATGAAGAAAAGGAGATGTTTTTTCAATGGGAAAATAGTTTAGAGGTTTTACCAAAAGATACTATTATCTATGTAGAAACTGAAGAAAATTTTAAGTTAAACAATCATCAAAGCGCCCCTCTACCTAGCAGACAATCTAAGTTAAATTTATCAAAGTTAAAAGATAATATAATTAAATATATTAGTAATTTTTTGTCTTTAAACTTTAAACAACAAATTAAAAGAGTTGCTTTTTTTTCTGCTTTTATTGTAATAATTTTAGTAATAATAGGTACAGTATTATTTAAAATTTATTATCCTGAAACCAGTATTTTTTCAGCTTTTTCTGTTACTGCCATTTTACTTTTAGGAGGCTATGCCGATTTATTTGGTGAATTTATACCCAGACAAGAAGTGCCAGAATGGTTACAATTATTTGCTTTAACCCTTACTGTAGCTGGAACTGCATTTGTCGGGGTATTATATGCGTTATTAACAGAAGCCTTATTATCATCAAAATTTCAACTAGCAAAAAAGCGCCCTTCACCGCCCCAAGAAAATCATATTGTGATTGTTGGTTTTGGTAGAGTCGGGCAAAAAGTTGCCCAAGTATTACAAGATTTTAAAGAATCGGTATTAGTATTAACTGCTAACACATCAAATGAAATAGAGAATTTTGATTTACCGATTATTTACGGAGAATTACCAGCTAGTTTAAAATCAGCGCCCCTCGCCCATGCCAAAAGCGTGGTAATCTGTACTGATGATGATATTTTAAACCTTGAATTAGCCTTAATGGTAAAAAATATCAATCCTCAAACTCGTTTAGTAATTCGCACCAATGGAGATGGTTTAACAGAAAATTTGAGCCAATTATTACCCACCGCCAATGTGATTGGGGCTTATGAAGTAGCGGCAGAAGCCTTTACTGGGGCAGCATTTGGAGAAAATATCCTCAATATTTGTCGGGTAGAAGATGAAACCATACTGGTAACGGAATATAATATCGAAGGAAATGACACCCTCCATCATTTACTTTTAGCACAAATTGCTTACGGTTACAGTGTCGTACCCATTTTTTATCAAAATGGCGCGACAAAAGATGTCATTTATTTACCTTCTGACGATTTACGTTTATCCGTCGGTGATAAACTGATTGTCTTAGCAACCATTGACAGTTTAAAACGCATCGAAAAAGGGGAATTAATCTCCCCCCACTGTAATTTAACTATTCATCATGCTTCTGATGATACCGCTACTTTTGAGGGCGCTAATGCTATTTCTCGTATTTCAGGTTGTAACTTAGATGTGGCACGGAGGGCGCTGGAAAATTTACCCCAAAAATTACCTTTTTTGCTTTATCCCCATCAAGCCATGCGACTACAACAAACCTTGAAAAAAAATCGAGTCGAAGCAGAGATTAACAATTGACAATTGACAGTGGATAATTTAGGATTTACGCACTAAGAATTAAGTATTAAAAACTTCTCATCACCATAAATTGATTAAAAAATGGATTGTATCAAAGTAAGTAATATCAAAGCCTACGGCTACACAGGATTTATTGCCGAAGAAAGAGTTTTAGGGCAATGGTTTATTGTGGATTTAACCTTATGGGTTGACTTGCAAAAATCAGGTAATAGTGACGATTTAACCCATAGTGTTGATTACCGTCAGGCAATTAATATCACGAAACAGGTTATTCAAAACGCCAAGTTTGCCCTAGTGGAAAAATTAGCGGAAGTAATTGCCCAAGATATACTACAACTAGATTTAGTGACAAAAGTAAGGGTAAAATTATCAAAACCAGCGCCCCCCATCCCTGATTTTGATGGTCAAATTACCATAGACATCACCAGAAGTCAATAGCTTTTGCAAAAATTAACTGAATTATCAAATATTACTACAATTTTTAAAGGGTAATTTTGGGGATTTTAGGGCAAAAATAAGAGTTTTTCGCTATTTTTCGCCCTCTAGCTCTATTTTTAACGGTGATACATTTATAGTGAAAATCGGTCAAATTATAAATGTACGAAATATTAAATTAAGCTAAATAATTAAGCGAAACTGTGTCACCGCAAAAACTGTCAGTTAGGATGGTGAAGTATGGTTTTAGTGAAAGCTAAAAATATTTTGAGTCATAGCCGTAGCAAAGGAAAATAGATAACAGGGGAGGTTTTTATGCTTTATCGTCTCAGAAACATGACTTGTGCAATGTGGGAATATCTCAATCAGCCGTTATGTTGTATAGAAGCAGAGGATTCCGTTTGGAAACCAAGTCGTTTTTGGTACTTATATAAGATAAAATTCTTAGAAGCCTGTTGGCTGAGGGAGTATTATATGAGTACAGATAAAAGTATAGGACATGATGAGTTTCGAGCAGGAAATTAGTCGGTTGCAAGATTTGATGCCCGCCTCCGGGCGGATGTTTTGTCGTATTATCAGTAAGCCTCAGCAATCACGGGCGATTCTAGCGCCCTTCACCCCCCCATGGAAGCGAGGAAGTCGCCCCATTTATATCAATTTTGACCTTTGGCGCGGTTTATCTCGCCCCCAACGGGATTTAATGTTTTTACGCACCGTTAGCAGTGTGTTAGGGGTGAAATGGTTTACCATCCAACCGTTACAGGGATTGGCTTTAGCAGGGGTTGTAGGTTTGGCGGTGGAAGTCGCTCAAACCGATGTTGTGGGTATTTTGGTGGCAGGAAGTTTAACGGCGGTGGCTTTACGACAAATTTGGCAAAAAAATCGTCATCTTAGTAAGGAAATAGAAGCGGATGAAGCCGGGATTAAAGTTGCCATTCGGCGTGGTTATACCGAAACCGAATCCGCGCGCCATCTTTTAGAAGCATTGGAAGCCTTACCGAATCTCGAAAGACGGAGGGCGCTGGATTTTGGCGAAATCGTGCGCTGTCAAAATTTACGCAGTATTGCTAGATTATCCCCTGTCACCGTGCCAAAAGAAATGGAAATAAAGTAATGGACAATGGACAATTATGAAGTTTTAATATCCCCGTGTGGTATCTGTAATATCAAGTCCGTTTAATCACTTATAAATAAATTCAAAAGAATCTGAGTTCAATTTATTGAACGAGATACTGTTAGCCGTGTAATTCATTACACGGTGGGGAAATTACGAAGATATAGTCCTTTGTAACAGATTACCCGAACATGATTTAATCCAGTGTTTTAACTACATTTCCATAAAAAAAAGCATTATTTTGTCTATCTTTTGATACTTGTAGTATGTATGTTTTCACCTTTGTGAATCAATACTTCTGAGTTTATTTAGTGAACCCTAATTATTAATTGTCCATTATCAATTAAATAAAGTGTTTTTTCGACAAAATAGCTATAAACTATTGATTATTAAAAGTTATTTTAATTGTCATATATGAATTGTCGAGTTATTGTCGTTACCTCTGGAAAAGGTGGAGTCGGAAAAACAACTATTACATCCAATTTAGGCACTGCGGTAGCTCAATTAGGAAAAAAAGTCTGTTTAATTGACGCTGATTTTGGGTTAAGAAACCTCGATTTATTACTCGGTTTAGAACAAAGAGTCGTTTATACTATCATGGATGCCTTAGCCGGAGAATGCACCATCGAAAAAGCCATCGTCAAAGATAAACGCACCGAAGGCTTACACCTCCTACCAGCCGCCCAAAACCGCACCAAAGATGCCATCAATCCCGAACAAATGAAAGAGGTTGTCGAACAACTCAAAAGTAATTTTGACTACATCATTGTAGATTGCCCCGCCGGCATAGAAATGGGTTTTAGAAATGCCATCGCCGCCGCCGATGAGGCTTTAATCGTCACCACCCCCGAAGTGGCAGCCGTTCGAGATGCAGATCGTGTGGTAGGTTTATTAGAAAGTGAAAATATGCAAAGTATTCGTTTAATTGTGAACCGTCTGCGTCCAGAAATGGTGCAAATGGAAGAAATGTTAAGCGTAGAAGATATACTAGATTTATTAGTGATTCCTTTAATTGGCATTGTCCCCGATGATAAACAAGTTATCACTTCTTCTAATCGTGGTGAACCATTGGTGTTAAATAAAGAAGAATCTTCCACCAGCACAGCCATAAAAAATATCGCTAAGAGATTAGAAGGGCTTGATATACCTTTTCAGGATTTAATGGCGCCCCCCGATAACTTTTTTAATCGATTCAAAAAGTTTTTTGGTTTTTCCTCTCAAAAATAATCGTCCTTTACCCCTTAATTATTCACTGTTAATGATATGATTCAAGATTTTTTCAGCAACCTCACCTCTTGGGGTAATACTAAAAAAAGTCGTCGCAATGCTAAAAATCGTCTCCAGTTAGTTTTAGCGCACGATCGAGCCGGAGTCAATCCCGAATTGATGACGAAAATGAAACAGGAAATTTTGGAAGTAGTTAACCGTTATCTCGATATTGACATGGAAGAAATGGAGTTTTCCGTGCAAAGTAGTGAGCGCACCACTTCTTTAACTGCCAATTTGCCCATAAAAAAAATCAAAAGAAGTAGAGATAATTCTTAGATTAACACTTCTTCCCTGATCAAAAATGATTGATGTAAAATAGCAATTTATGAAAACTAACCACTTTGCTAAAGTCTCTGATTGATAAGTATTTGGGACTTTTCCCTTTCTCCTCTTCCCTTTTCTCTACCTCAACGACACCACTAATGAGTGCAACCCCCATCTAATAATTTTGCTTTACAGCAGTTTTCATTTCGTTAAACCACACTTTGGATTATTACAAATATTATCTTTGCGTCTTTGCGCCTTTGCGAGACATAAAAAATGTGGTTTATTCATTAGAAAAGCGCTGTAAAATCAAGTATTAGGACATTATCAGGATATGATCAAGACAATGTTTAAAGGGATATAATCACATGGAATTAAACTTAAATACTTCTGGATTAGTGTTAAAGCGACCGGTCAATGTTAAAGTAATTGTTACTCCACCATGGCAGGAAGAAGCACAAAGACAATTACAAAATCAAATTAATCAACTAGATCAACAGTTGTTACAATTAGAACAACAGGGCAATAGGGCAATTTCTGAAATTCAAAAACAAGGCAGTCTTCAGGCTAACCAACAAATTGAAAATATCCAGATGCAGGTTAACCAAAAGAAAAATGAATTTTTACAGAATAAAAACCAAATGTTGCAACAAATGCAACAGGTACAAATGTTAGAATTAGGTCAAGAAGTTGTACAGGCACAGATGGAGAGCTTTTTTGAAGTCAAACAAGGAGATAACCTTGTGGATAAATTAAATGTGGAAGTGGTTTTACGGGATGGGGTAATCGAAGAAATTAGAGGCACAATATAGCCCGAAAATTTAGTGCTGAGGTTGAGATTATGGAAAAATTTGACTATTATATATAAATAGATTAGCTATTGTATTGGTGACTGCTTATCAAGTTTTTTGATCTATAACTTGATTGATTCGGATACCGATAGATTTCTAGTGGTAGTAAACCGAGCGCGTACTCGGAAACAGAAACAGAAACGTTGGCTTCCCCCTGGTTTTCCAGGTCATAAACTGAAGTAAAACGGTACAACGGTTAATCTTTCACCAGCGCCCTCCACCCCAGATCATTATGCAGTTTATCCGCCAACAAATTGTTCCCCTCGTCACCATTTTAATTGCCCTCTTTGCCCTAGTAGCCGTCAGCGCCCGTAGTTTCATGGAAACCGATTTGGCACAACCAGCGCCCATAGAAACCGTCATTGATGTGGATATTAATTCCTAGCAAAATGCCACTAAAAGTGTTATATTGAATAATAAAACGGGATGTGGCGCAGCTTGGTAGCGTGCTTCGTTCGGGACGAAGAGGCCGCAGGTTCGAATCCTGTCATCCCGATCAAGGTGTTTTCAAAGTCAGGTACGAAATTGATTTGTTTAGCAGGGGAGGCAGAGGAAGCAAGGGAGAAAGGGAAGATTTTTTCTACTAATTGATCTATTAGTAGTTAAAAACTCCTGAATTTCTGATTATTAGTTACTTTGAGAAATTAACAATTTTGAGAATGAAAATGCCCTGCATCCCGATGTTGGTATCTTGTCCATGACATTGAACAACGGCAACTTTAAATATCGGTGAATTAACGTTATAATGATTAAAATTTTCACCGCAAACTATCGTAAAATTACTTACCATTGCCTGTGTATCAATTATCTACCGACCAAGATTTACTTGATTTAGACCATGTTAACCGTCAACTGACTGATTATAGCGCCCCTCGCCTTGTGCAGTGGTCTTCTGAGCAGTTTGGAAAGTATTTAGTCATGAGTACCAGTTTTGGTATTCAGTCGGCAGTGATGTTACATTTAGTTACTCAGGTAGTGCCAAATATTCCCATTATTTGGATTGATACTGGTTATTTACCCAAAGAAACTTATGTTTTTGCTGATGAGTTAACGAAGCGTCTTAATCTTAATCTGAAAGTGTATCAGGCGGAGTTAAGCCCGGCGCGCATGGAAGCGCTCTATGGTAAAATTTGGCAAAATAAAGATGTGGAATCCCTTAATCTTTATGATCGTATCAGGAAGGTAGAACCAATGCAACGGGCGCTGAAGGAATTACAAGCCCAAGCATGGTTAGCGGGATTAAGACAAAATCAAACCCAATTTCGTCAACAATTACAGTATGTCAATAAACAAGGTGAGCATTACAAAATCTTACCAATTTTAACATGGCATTCGAGGGATATTTATGAATACTTAACCAAGTATAATTTACCTTATCATCCCTATTTCGATCAAGGTTACGTTTCTGTGGGGGATTGGCATTCCAGCCGCCCTCTCAGCGCTTCCGATGAAGATGAAAGGGATACTCGCTTTCACGGTGTCAAGCAGGAATGCGGTTTGCATTTACCCCTTAATCAAGATGAAGCAGATAGTTTAAACTCCAGTCAACTTTGATGGCTTATTATGGTTTATTCTGTTGATTTTCCTGAAGTTAATCATCCTTTCATTCAACCTCTTTTACAACTAGATGACTCTACCTTAGTGGAATTGTTACAAAGTCAACCGCAAAAGGGTAAATATTTGGTAACTATTTTTTGTCGTTATCATCATAAAATCATTGATTTATTGACGGATTTTTATAGTCAAGAAGATATAATTATTATTGCTCTTCAACTTTGGGAAAAAATTGCTCATTTACTATTCAATTTTGAAATAACTAATCTTGCCAAAGAGGTTAATTCTCTTCATGTTTGGTTATTAGATTATACCATTGATACTCTAAGTACAGGAGAATTAACTATTTCTGTGGGTAATTCAGGTAATCTTGATTTAAGATTTTTTCCCTTATATTTTTATACAGAAAAAGCGTTATCTTTACTAGATGACAAACAACGTTTAATTATAGTATTAAAAGATAAATTTGATTGGGAAGATAAGCAAATTATTAGTTATTTTCAAGGTAAAAATCAATTTATTAATCATGATGATATAATGCACTGTTATGAGGGTGCCCATCACCAAATTATTAATTATTTACCTGTCGATATTTATTCTATTTATCTTTGTTAGGAATTAGTAAAGAAAATAATTTACCTGCCATATAATGAATTACAGGAAACCAATAGTATTTCATTCCAAAAGGCTGAAAACTTCATATTGGTAAACAAATTTTAACTGAAGTTGTTTATTCTTGAAAAGAACATAAAAAGATTCTATTATTAGGAGTGCACCCATCCGAATTATCATAGTGTTACTGGGCGGTTTAGCGAAAATGCTTTATCCTAATCTTTTCGGTTAATTGACAAGCACCTCAAAAATAGGGTATGATTAGAGATTGTCACTAGAAATTAAACTAGGGATAACTATATTTATATATACAGAAAATGGTGTATAAAAAGCAGATCTCATGCCAACTATTCAACAATTAATTCGAGCCGAAAGATCATCAATTCAGAAAAAGACCAAATCCCCAGCGTTGAAGGAATGTCCTCAGCGTCGTGGAGTTTGTACAAGAGTATATACTACTACTCCGAAAAAACCTAACTCCGCCCTTAGAAAAGTAGCTAGGGTGCGTTTGACATCTGGTTTTGAAGTAACTGCTTATATACCCGGTGTAGGTCACAATCTACAAGAACATTCCGTAGTGTTAATCAGAGGTGGCAGGGTAAAAGATTTACCCGGAGTCAGATACCACATCGTGCGTGGCACTCTTGATGCTACTGGAGTGAAAGATAGAAAACAAGGGCGCTCTAAATATGGAGCGAAAAGACCCAAAGCATAATTAACTGTAAACGCTATTTTTAAGATCAAATCATGTCTCGTAGAAGTAAAGCTAAAGTGGTGGAAGTTCCACCCGATGCAGTCTATAACAGTCGTTTAGTAAGTATGACCATTAGACGTATCATGAAGGATGGTAAAAAATCCTTAGCGTCTCGTCTTCTCTATGATGCCTTAGCCATTATCGCTGAGCGCACTGGTGCTGAACCCATGGAAACTTTTGAGAAAGCTATCAAAAACTTAACTCCCCTCGTGGAAGTGAAAGCTAGAAGGGTGGGGGGCGCTACCTATCAAGTACCCATGGAAGTGCGCCCTTCCCGTGGCAGTAGTTTAGCCCTACGTTGGTTAATCCAATTTTCTCGCAAAAGAAGTGGACGCACCATGTCCATGAAACTTGCCAATGAAATCATGGATGCAGCTAATGAGACGGGGGGCGCTATCAAAAAAAGAGAAGAAACCCACAAAATGGCAGAAGCCAACAAAGCCTTTGCCCACTATCGTTACTAATCTTTTGTTTTTGAAAACAATAAGTTTTGTTAACAAACAGTGTAAAATTGTAAAATATCAAGTAACAAATCGCAGATTTCCAGATTAGGAGGTAATCGTGACTCGTTCCATTCCCCTCGAAAAAGTGCGTAATATCGGCATCGCTGCCCATATTGACGCAGGAAAAACTACCACTACCGAAAGAATATTATTCTACTCTGGTCTTGTTCATAAGATCGGAGAAGTTCATGATGGTAATGCAGTAACAGACTGGATGGAACAGGAGCGAGAAAGAGGCATTACCATCACTGCTGCCGCCATCAGTACCAGTTGGCGAGATCACCGCATCAATATTATTGATACCCCCGGACACGTTGATTTTACCATCGAAGTAGAAAGATCCATGCGTGTTTTAGATGGAGTAATAGCGGTATTTTGTTCTGTAGGTGGAGTACAACCCCAATCAGAAACTGTCTGGCGCCAAGCAAATCGTTATCATGTGCCTCGCATTGCCTTTGTTAATAAAATGGATCGCACAGGAGCTAACTTTTTTAAGGTTTATGAACAAGTTAAGGAGCGTTTACAAGCGCCCGCCATCCCCATCCAAATTCCCATCGGTAGTGAAGAAAACTTTGTCGGCATTGTTGACTTAGTAAAAATGACTGCCAGAATTTATGAGGATGACTTAGGACAAAATGTTAAAGAAATCCCCATCCCTGAAGATGTGGCAGAGTTAGCCCAAGAATATCGTGGTTATCTTTTAGAAGCCGTGGCAGAATCCGATGAAAGTCTCTTAGAGAAATATCTAGCAGAAGAGGAAATCAGCGAAGCTGAAATAAAGAAAGCCATTCGAGAAGGTACAGTAAAAGGCACATTAATGCCTATGCTGTGCGGTTCAGCCTTCAAAAATAAAGGTATTCAACTTCTTTTAGATGCAGTGGTAGATTATCTACCAGCGCCCGTGGAAGTTCCAGCAATTAAAGGAATTTTACCCAACGGAGAAGAAGGAGAAAGACATTCAGGGGATGAAGAACCATTCAGCGCCCTTGCCTTTAAAATAGCCTCAGACCCTTTTGGTAGATTAACCTTCTTGAGGATTTACTCAGGGGTATTGAAAAAAGGTAGCTATGTCTATAATTCCACCAAAAACATTAAGGAAAGAATCTCACGGTTAATCATCCTAAAATCTAACGAAAGGATTGAAGTAGAAGAATTGAGAGCAGGGGACTTGGGCGCTACCATAGGCTTGAAAAATACCACCACAGGTGATACACTATGTGATGATAGTGACCCCATAATACTCGAATCCCTTTATGTACCCGAACCAGTTATTTCGGTGGCTGTAGAACCGAAAACCCAGCAGGATATGGAAAAATTATCCAAAGCCCTGCAATCTTTATCAGACGAAGACCCAACCTTCAAAGTAAGCATCAACCCTGAAACCAATCAAACCGTCATCGCTGGGATGGGAGAATTGCACCTCGAAATCTTAGTAGATCGGATGTTAAGGGAGTTCAAAGTGGGGGCAAACGTAGGACAACCTCAAGTTGCCTATCGAGAAACCATCCGCAAAGCTGTAGAAATGGAAGGAAAATTTATTCGTCAAAGTGGGGGAAAAGGTCAATACGGTCATGTCGTCATTGAGGTTGAGCCGGGAGAAGAAGGAAGCGGTTTTAATTTTGTCTCCAAAATTACCGGAGGAGCTATTCCCAAAGAGTATATTTCTTCGGTGGAACAAGGCATTAAAGAAGCCTGTGAGTCAGGAATTATTGCCGGTTATCCTTTAATCGATGTTAAAGTCGCTCTCATTGACGGTTCTTATCACGATGTGGATTCTTCTGAAATGGCGTTCAAGATTGCTGGTTCTATAGCTATCAGAGACGCTGTCAAAAAAGCAAATCCAGTTCTATTAGAACCACTGATGAAAGTAGAGGTAGAAGTACCTGATAACTATGTCGGAGATATTATCGGTGATCTCAACTCCCGTCGAGGTATCATTGAGGGAATGAATGCAGAAAACTCTTTGGCAAAGGTGAACGCAAAAGTTCCTCTGGAATCGATGTTCGGTTATGCCACCGATATTCGCTCTAAAACCCAAGGACGTGGTATATTTAGCATGGAATTTAGTAATTACGCTGAAGTTCCTAATAATGTAGCTCAAGGTATTATTACCAAAAATACAGGAATCGGATAAATTTATTAATTAAATAGGAAAAAGAACAAAAAATGGCACGGGAAAAATTTGAAAGAAATAAACCCCACGTTAACATTGGTACTATCGGTCACGTTGACCATGGCAAAACCACTTTAACGGCGGCAATTACCTTAACTTTATCAGCTTTAGGACAAGCAAAAGGTCGTAAGTATGAAGATATTGATGCGGCTCCTGAAGAAAAAGCTCGTGGTATCACCATCAACACTGCTCACGTTGAATACGAAACCCCAGATCGTCACTATGCTCACGTTGACTGTCCTGGTCACGCTGACTATGTTAAAAACATGATCACTGGTGCGGCTCAAATGGACGGAGCAATCTTAGTAGTATCTGCGGCTGATGGTCCTATGCCTCAAACTCGTGAGCATATTCTTTTAGCTAAACAGGTTGGTGTACCTAACTTGGTTGTATTCTTGAATAAGGAAGACCAAGTAGATGACGAAGAGTTATTAGAATTGGTTGAGTTAGAAGTTCGTGAATTACTTTCTAGCTATGATTTTGATGGAGATAATATTCCCATCGTGGCTGGTTCTGCATTAAAAGCTGTAGAACAAATGACAGCTAATCCTAAAACTCAGCCCGGTGAAAATGAGTGGACTGATAAAATTCACGCTTTGATGACTGAAGTTGACAGTTATATCCCTACCCCTGAGCGTGACATCGACAAGCCTTTCTTAATGGCGGTAGAAGATGTATTCTCCATCACTGGTCGTGGTACTGTAGCTACCGGTCGTATCGAACGTGGTAAAGTTAAGGTCGGTGAAACTGTTGAGTTAGTCGGTATTCGTGATACTCGCTCCACCACCGTAACTGGTGTGGAAATGTTCCAAAAAACTTTAGACGAAGGTATGGCTGGTGATAACGTCGGTTTATTACTTCGTGGTGTTCAAAAAGAAGACATCGAGCGTGGTATGGTGTTATCCAAACCCGGTTCTATCACTCCTCATACTACTTTTGAGGCTGAGGTTTATGTATTGAAAAAAGAAGAAGGTGGTCGTCATACTCCTTTCTTCCCCGGTTATCGTCCTCAGTTCTATGTGCGTACCACTGACGTAACTGGAAGTATCAGCGATTTTACGGCGGATGATGGTAGTGCAGCTGAAATGGTTATGCCGGGCGATCGTATCAAAATGACAGTAGAATTAATTAACCCTATTGCTATTGAGCAAGGTATGCGCTTTGCAATTCGTGAAGGTGGTCGTACCATTGGTGCGGGTGCTGTAGCGAAAATTTTGAAGTAGGAAGAATTAAATAATAGTTGGGGCGTATGAGAAATTACTTTCTTTGTACGCCCTAATTTTGTCGATATTAACTGAACCTTGAAAATTAATTAACAATTATGGCAACTTTACAACAACAAAAAATTCGGATTCGTCTAAAAGCTTTTGATCGTCGTTTATTAGATACATCTTGTACTAAGATTGTGGAAACGGCTAATCGTACCAATGCTAAACCAGTGGGACCAATACCTTTACCAACTAAGCGTAAAATCTATTGTGTGCTTCGTTCTCCTCACGTTGATAAGGATTCCCGTGAACATTTTGAAACTCGTACCCATCGCCGAGTGATTGACATTTATCAGCCTTCTTCTAAAACTATCGATGCGTTAATGAAGTTGGATTTACCAGCAGGGGTTGACATTGAAGTGAAGTTATAAATATTCTTTCTGTTCCTTCTCCTTCATCGGGAGAAGGATTATTTTTTGTGTTGACTGATTTTGGTATGAATTTTAACATGGGGATGTGCTTGTTTTAGCTATCTTCCCTTTTTCATTTTTTAACCCAACCAATAACGGCAACTTCTCCCGTTTTACTACCAACGGCGAGATATTCTCCCGTAGGGTGCCATGCTACCAGCGCCCCTCCCCCTTCCTGAAAGATAGTCAATTTTTCCAGAACCTGATGATTTTGGGACCAAAAAATCAACATTCCTTGCTCATCTAGGGAAACAAAAGAAAAGTTTTGGGGATGAAAAGCTAATGTATTAACTATATCATCATGTTCTTGAAGGGGCAACGAATACCAACCATCATCATCGGAGGGGGCTTTATGCCACATGATAATAGTATCAAGACAACAGATGATAAGAAGAGGAGCAAAATCTCCTTGTAAAGTGGACCAACTTAAATCCCGAATTTTTGAGCTAAAACCGCTTAAATGCCATGTTTCGAGGTTTTCCCAATTCCAAATCCAAACACTATTATCAAGACTATTTCCTGCTAAATATAATCCATCAGGAGACCAAGCAATTTGCTGACAAGCGCCCGCCACTTCTGCCCAAAAAGGGTCTTCATCCCAATCATCGCTCTGCCAAATACAAATACCACCATTAGCGCCCACCGCCAAATATGCCCCAATGGGATGCCATTGTAAACTCAACACGGAAGCATCTCCAAGGCTTAAAGTTGTCATCACTGCTTTTGTAAGCAAATCCCACACCTGCACATAATAGCCAAAACTAAAAGCTAGTAAAGGTTGCTGGGGATGCCATGCTAAATGCTCAATCCACTTTTTGGGATATTCTAGGGTGGTAATTAATTCTATTTCAGGCTTTAATTGCCAAATTCTTACTTTGCCATCCTGCGCACCCACGGCTAAATAATCTCCATCCACAGAAAAATCAGCACTCTGTATTCCTTGATAATTCGTCTCTGGCGGTGTTAATAAAATTTTGGGCTGTTTTCCCATTTCATAGTAAATAACCATTCCTTCTGCACTGGTAGCTACTAATGAGCCTTGTTTTGACCAGTGAAGGGTGCTGATATATTCTTCTAATTGTCCCCGCCAAAATTCCGCTAAAAAATATTCTCTAATGTTGGATTTATTCATAATTTTATGGATATAACTGATTGATTTTAGCAATGGCGGAGGGCGCTTTTTTATATATAAATTAACTTAACCAATTTAGGGCGTGTAATCACTTAAGCCATATAGAAATAATAAAATATCTAATAGTTATTTTTCATAAATTGCTCATTTGTCTCAATTATTTTTGATTAGTGGAGCAGAAATACAGATTTTTTGGCGAAAAAGATTATTTTTAGCACTTTTTTAGAGTTTGATTATGCTTAAAACCTTTGTTTAAAAGGGTTTTAATTTATTCAGCAAACCCTAAATAACAAAAGCAAAATATTTTTTCTCAAGAACTGACAAAGAAGGTAAGATTAAGAAAAGGTAAAACAAACTGTTTTCATGGTCTTATCAACTAAAAAACTGGTTACTTCTGCATTAAAAAAGACAGAACTAAATATTATTAAACTTCCTAGTGGTGTCACTTTAGTCCATCGAGAAATAAAAACTAGCCCCGTGATTATAGGGGATGTGTGGATTGATGCTGGGGTAACTTGTGAGCCTCATTCTTGGTCTGGAATGGCTCATTTTTTAGAACACATGATCTTTAAAGGCACCAAAAATGTTTTACCCGGTGAATTTGATTATATGGTGGAAAATCATGGCGGTTATAGTAATGCGGCCACCAGTCATGATTATGCCCATTTTTTCATTGCCACGGCTGAAGAGTATTTTGCTTCTACCTTGCCTTATCTAAGTGAGATGTTACTTCATGCGGAAATTGAAGAGGAGGAGTTTTATTTAGAAAGAGATGTGGTGTTAGAGGAGATGAGGTGCGCTTTGGATGATCATGATTACATAGCCTATCAGCAACTTTGTCAATTAATGTATCAAAATCATCCCTATGGTCGTGAAATTTTAGGGAAAGAATCCCTTTTATTGGCTACTACGGCGAATCAAATGCGCTGTTTTCACAAAACCCATTATCAACCAGAAAGAATGTCGGTGGTAATGGTGGGAAATATCAATTTAGATCAGGCTTTATCACTCAGTAGTGAGTGTTTCGCTGGTTTTGAAGTGCGCTCGGAATGTCCTGCGGTAGATTACGATAGTATAGCGCCCATGGTTGCCACTCATCGTCAACAGTTGTTTCTACCCCGTTTGGAACAATCTCGCTTAATTATGGGGTGGTTAGGTCCTAGTATAGAAGATTTTAGGGGCGCTATTGCCTTAGATATTATTTCCTTGATTTTGGCTGGAAGTCGTAATTCTCGTTTGGTGCGTAATTTAAGGGAAGAAAGACAGTTAGTGCAATCGATTCAATGTGATTTTTCTCTGCAAAAACATTCTAGCTTATTAACTATCTCCGCTTGTTTTCCAGCGCCCTCCCTCTGCGCCATAGAAAATCAAATTCAACAGGAAATCTATACTTTACAACATCAGCTTATCACTGAAACAGAATTACAAACTTATCAGCGTTCACTACTTCATGATTACATTTTCTCTACCGAAACACCAGAACAATTAGCCAGTTTATATGGCTATTACCAACTTTTAGTTGATGCGCGATGGGCGCTGGATTATCCTGAATTGGTATTGGGTTTAACGAGGGAAGATATTAAAAATTATGCCTGTCGTTATCTATCCCCCGAATATTATGCTATTTGTGAAGTCCATGGCGTTAATTAGCGCTTGATGGTGAGATGAAGGGAAAAGGGCAACGATGCACAGGTTTCAATGCTTATAAATTTAAGACTTTAGCTAAATATTGATTTATTCAACAAACCCTAATTCAAAATAATCTTAGTTCAATTTATTGAACGTAATCACGTTGGTTCCGTGTAATTCATTACACGGTGGGTTAATTACGAAGATATGATCTTTCATAACAACCTGAGTTCGAGATAAAATTTTCGGTGGTGTAAAGGTGTCGGGTATCAGGTGTTAGGTATTAGGTGAAATAATTGATAAAAAACATATCTTAATTGATTGTTTCCGTTCAATTTTTTGCTCGAATTATATCATCGTCTGAAAATTACACCTGAAACCTGCAACCTGAAACCTACCCTTATTAGGCATTCTTGCATCGAACTGAGATCATAACAGATTCCCAGACATAGTATTAGATACAAACTAATTTAGTTTATAATCTTACCTTGTTAATCAAAACGGCAATTTAAATGCGTCTTAGCTTCTTATAATCGTAAGATTAACGCTCTTCACCGCCGTGCAATAAATTTCACGGCTACCGTGACGCCGTTTAATAAATTAAACTCTTTAATTTATAAGTATTTCTCCTAACTCCTGACTCCTCACTAAAATACATTTTCAGCGCACTCCAATTATGAATAAATTAATGGTAATTAGTAATGGTCATGGAGAGGATACCATCGCCGTTAAAATCATTAAAGAATTGCAGTTAATTGAGCCTTCAAGAGTCATTGTGGCTCTGCCTATGGTGGGAAAAGGTTTTGCTTTTACACAGGCTCAAATTCTCCTCAGCGCCCCTCACCGTGCCATGCCATCGGGTGGTTTTATCAAACAGGGATGGTGGCAAGATGTCCAAGCTGGATTAATCGATTTAACCATGAAACAATATGGAGAAGTGCGCCAATGGGCAAGGGAAGGAGGCAAAATTTTAGCGGTAGGTGACATATTACCCCTGTTCTTGGCTTGGGTGACGGGCGCTGAATATGCCTTTGTGGGTACTGCTAAATCAGAATATTACCTCCGCAATGAGCAAGGTTGGCTAGAAAATACCAGCGCCCTTGACCGTTTTTTTGGTTCTTATTACTACCCTTGGGAGCGTTGGTTAATGGGTGACGGGCGCTGTCGAGCCGTTTTTGTCCGTGATCAAATTACGGTCAATACCTTGACAAAGTATCAAATTTATGCTATCGGAGCAAACCCAATGATGGACGGCATTGCCGATCACGTTTTACCACCATTTCAAGATCAATTTCCCCATCATCTCAAAATTTTACTACTTCCGGGGTCAAGAATGCCAGAAGCCTTGAGTAACTGGCAAAAAATACTTCAAGCTGTGGATTATTTAATCCAAGAAAATGCCCAATCTTATGTTTTTATCAGCGCCCTTGCCCCCAGTTTACCCGTGACAGAATTTAGCCAAGTTTTATCGTCCTCATGGCAACCGTCAACGGTTAATCTGCCCCTGCGAGATCAAGGATTACAAAGCTATGGTAACGGTAATCATCAATTAATTTTGAGTCAAAACGCTTACGCTGATTGTTTACATTATAGTCAGGTAGCTATTGCCATGGCAGGAACAGCTACAGAACAATTTGTCGGTTTAGGGCGACGGGCGCTGGGTATAATTGGCGAAGGACCACAATATAATCGCCAATTTGCTGAAAATCAAACTAAACTGCTCGGAAAATCAGTACAATTATTAGAAGCCCCTAACGATATTACTATTAAGTTACAACAAATAACACAAAACTCTCCCCAAGAGCAAGAAATTGCCGACGACGGGCGCCGAAGAATGGGCAAATCTGGGGCATCATTAAAAATAGCCCACCATCTTACCCAGACACTATTAAGAGACTAATTGATATGGATATTCAGGAATTGCTAGAAAGATACGACCAAGGAGAAACCAACTTTGAGAAAATTGATCTTCATGGTCAAGTTTTAGGCAATATTAACCTCAGTCGAGCTAACCTCAAAGAAGCTAACCTTGCTGGTGTTAGTTTAGTGGATTGTGCCATGATTGAAACTAACCTCAAAGGTGCTGATCTCACTGAAAGTAATATCAAGGGCGATTTAGCAGGGGTTAACCTCATTAGAGCCACATTGATTAAAGCTAACCTTTCCTACAGTAATCTCACCGATGCCAGTTTGCGCTCTGCTAATCTGACGGAATGTAACCTCAGTTATGCCAAATTAGTCTGCTCCCTCCTCCATGATACTATCCTCAAAGAAGCGAACCTAACCAATGCGCACATGGTCAACTGTTTGTTAAGTCGTGCCAATCTCAGTGGTGCAGATTTGACGGGCGCTAATCTACAAGGCTCTAACCTTACTAATGCCCTTCTACTCAATACTAATTTGGAGGGCGCTAATCTATCTCTAGCCCAACTTAACAGCGTTAACGCCGTGGGTGTCAATGCCCGTTATGCTAATTTTAGTAATGCCAGTTTAAGCGGAGGCAATTTTGCCAGTGGTTTTTTCAACCATGCTAATTTAAGTGACTCCATGGTAACGTGGGTTAGTATGCGTAGTGCTGACTTTTCCCACAGTAATTTTAACGGAGCTAAACTGTCTTGGTCTAATTTTACTAGGGCTAATTTGACGGGCGCTGACCTTACCGATGCCCAAATTAATAATACTAATTTTGAAGACGCTACCCTCGATCAAGTCACCATGAATCAAAATTAAAAGGGCAAAGTCAAAAGGTTTTAATGCTTATAAATTAAAGACTTTAGCTAAATATTGATTTATTCAGCAAATCCTAATTCAAAATAATCTTAGTTCAATTTATTGAACGAGATATTATTAGCCGTGTAATTCATTACACGGTGGGTAAAGTGCGAAGAGATAATCTATTTGTAACTAATTATCCGAACTTGAGTTACTTCTTACTTTTCCTCCTCCCCTCAGCAAAATACTTTTTCAGCAACTCTTAACTATTGTAGAAGAAGCGAAATTATTATTTCATAATTCATAATTTCCCTATACCCTCAGTATAATTATGGAGAAAATTTGTACTATCTAGCTAAAAATACCGTAAATCTCCTGTTGTCAAAATCTCAATTAATTTCTAACATTGAACCATAATCAATCTGATTGTAAAACAGTTATATATAAACGTTTTGTAATCAAGTAGTGAATTGGTAGTGAGAAGTTATGCCTAGCAAATCCATCACCGAGTATAAAGCCAGTAATGAGCATCTATTCGCGCAGTACAAATCTAACCAAAACTTGGGAATTCGTAATCATATTCTTGAATTGAATATTGGCTTGGCAAAAAAAGAGGCATCTCACTGGTCAAGACAATGTCAAGAAAATTACGATGATTTGTTACAAGTAGGTTGTTTAGGTTTAATTAGAGCTATTGAAAGATATGATTTAGAAAAAGGCTATGCTTTTAGTTCCTTTGCTATTCCCTATGTGAGAGGTGAAATACAACACTATCTGAGGGATAAAGGCTATACCATCCGCATCCCTCGTCGTTGTTTAGAGCTAAAAACCCAAGCCAATCGAGTAGTTAGAGAATTGCGTAGTGAGTTAAATCGTCAACCCACTGATTATGAGATTGCCAGGAAATTAGGTGTTTCTCTTGGGGAATGGCAAGAAGTAAAATTAGCCCACCGTAATCGAGAACCTTTGAGCTTAGATGCTAAAACCAATCAAGAAGAAGACGAGCGGAGTGCGCTTTTAGATACTCTCCCCGACAACCAATATCGTAGTTTTCAATTAGCGGAAGAAGACAAAATTAGGTTACAAGGTGCTTTAGGACAATTAGAAGAGACTACCCGTAAAGTGCTAGAGTTTGTTTTTTTACAAGATTTAACTCAAAAGCAAACCGCCGAACTTTTGGGGGTTAGTGTTATCACTGTTTCCCGTCGCATCAAGAAAGGCATTAGTAAAATGAGAAGTATGATCGAACCGAGTGAATTTGAATAAGTCGTTTTTGATACATTTTCAAATACTTGCTCTGATATGCTTTTGATATATCAAAAAAGATATGTTAAGAGAATAAAAAATAGTTGTTATAATTTGTTACAAACACCAGACAGGGAATGAAACTGTGAATAATATTAAACCATTTTCTAAAACTTCATTTGTACAAGAAAATATTGAGCAAGAACATATTAGAAGTGTTTTAAATAGTAGGGCTGAAAAAAGACAACAAAAGAAAGTTAAAAAAAAGATTTTTCAACAGACGGTAGAGACAACTTTAAGATTAACTGTTAATATCAGTATTTCAGCATTAGCAATTTTTTCAGTTAAAGAATTATTACCATATCATAGTGTTCAACAGGCAAAACTAGCGGAAATTGATGGTGAAATAGCCAAAATTAGACCTAGAGTAGAGCGTTTAGAAGAAAGTTTTGGAGCTACCTTTGATCCACAATTAAGCCAAAAAGTTATGAAACAAAATACTTATAAAGTTGATCCCAATTTACGTCCTATTTTCTTTAAAGACAAATAAAATAGTGATACTTTAATCTATGGCACAATAGTAGTAACTACTTTTTGATTAGATTCGCTGATAACTACTATATTTTTATCAGACAGTGAACCTTCGGCGCGCGCCCCCCTAAATGTCAATTCTGGGTTAAGTTGTTCATAAATCACATTGCCATCGGCAACTATTTTGCCATTATCGATATTCCAAGTCAAATTATCAGCATAGATTTTGGCTTGGTTTTCATCAGACTCACCATAAACATTATTAGTTAAAAATACTTCGTTATCAGTGAGATTAACTTTACCTTGATTTCCCATGGCGATAATTTTCCTTTCTGTGTCAACTAATCTAATTTTTTGATCAGTGCTAATAATTCTTTGCCCATAATCCCAAGTCATAGCTGGAGATGAAGCCTCTAAAGGCGGAACAATAGATTTATAAGCTACATTATCAATTAAAAATACTTGTTTATCCTGTAAATTAATCTTACCTTCCTCAGCTGTTAAATATTCAATAACGTTATCCTTTTCCAGTCTATTTAATGTTAAAAAAGTAGTTATATTAACTATTTCTTCTTTAATTTGCCAAATTAAATTTTCCGTTTTTAAAGTTAATTTTGGCTCTGAATATTGGGCAATTATATCTTGATTAACTTCTATTATTTCTACTTCCGTGTAATATTTGACCTGTTGTGATTTTAGTCTAATATCCTGACGATTAATCTCAACATTTTGATCTAAAACAAAAAATTTTTCATTAGGTTGCCATGTTAAATTATCTCCTGTTATTTCTATTTGATTACGGGTATCAATAGCTAAAATATCACCATTTAAAATGATTTTCTCGCCGTCATTAATTACACTACCTTCATTAGCTTGAAACTTTAAAATAATTTCTCCATCTTGAAATAAATTACCTGTAATATTTTCAATATTAGCAATTTTATTATCTTCAGAATAAGTAACTTTTCCTACTCTCAAACGCCAAAAATTTGCACCATCGTTATTAGATTGTTCAAGGGTAGCATTATCGAGGGAAATTCCTTGGGATACTTCTTGATTATTATTTTCTGGTTGCGTGATAGGAGGGGAAGAATTGTTTTGACAAGCTGTTATTAAAACAAGAAATACTAAAAAAAATATTTTTTTATACATATACTAATTAAGGCTTGATGAAAAAGTAAACTCGTGAGGGTAATTGATAATGGACAATTGATAATGGACAATTGACAATGGATAATGAGTCATGGCATTTAAAAGCTAATACTTTATATCAAGTTCGTTTAATCACAGATAAATCAATTAAAAATAATCTTAGTTCAATTTATTGAACGATAACTCGTTAGCCGTGTAATTCATTACACGGTGGGAAAATTACTTAATATTATTGATTAGACTTCTCCAAAAATCGGGCTAGAAGCCTAAAATACTGTGTCACTTAAAGGAATGGGTTTCCCTAGTTGTTGATAAGCTAAAATCATTTCCTTCAAGGCATCTTCAAGTAAAAAACGACATTCAGTAAGACTTTTGCCCTCCGTGATGACTTCTTGCCATTCCATAATTTGTGCCATATATCCTGACGGAATTTTGGTATATTTTGCTGTGTATTTGTATTTCATAAAATAATAAGTTTTCGTAGGAAATTAATTATTTGTAGGTAAGGGGTTTAAACCCCTTGTTATTATCATATTCTAGGGTTTTAGTTCAATACACTGTAACAAAATATTATTTTTCGTAAATCAAGAGTAAGTGTTAAACGAAGCAACCGGATTTAACCAACGAGAAATTTCCTTTTCTAAAGTATATAAATCTTTCGATAAATTTTGTTTTACCCATTGCCCGACTGCATCGAAGGGAGTAAAAACTTCCCCTACTTGCCAATCTATATCTTGACCTAAAGGGGTAAGATGATTTCCCTTTAGCTTTAATATGGTAGTTAAATTGGGAGAAAGTTGTTGTAATATTGGTTCTAATATCAAAGTTTGGTCAATGTTATCGTTATCAAATTTAACTAGCAAATTGCGCCGAGTTGAATAATTTTCTTTAACTAGGGTGGTGGTTTCTTCGGGAGAAGGGGTAAATTCAAATTGTAAGTTAGGATCGATTTGCCAATTATTTTTTAAATTATTCGTTAATGATGGCAAAATTTGATCCATGAAAGGAATTGCTTTTTGTAGGGGATAGTTATTAAAAGAAATCAAAATATTTCCGGCTCGTTCTAGTCCAAATAGGCTATTAATAAGTAGGTGAAGTTTACATCCCATACTATGACCGATACCATAGATTGGTAAGTAATTGACATCTATGCCAGTGTTTCCCCCTAAGGTTTGCATGATATTTTCAAATTTGTTTAATACACTCAGGGCAATAGATTTATGATCTAAGGTATTAATAAATGGAGTGGCAATAATAACATAACCCTGAGATGCGAGTTTTTCCAGTAACCATCGATAGGTGAGTTGGGGCGCTGTAGCAACAAATGCACCGCCTAAAAAGTGGATGATTCCTATTGGTTGGGTGGGGATTAACAACCAGTTACCGTTTTTTTCTTGCCATTCCATGGGGATATTCTGAGTTTTTTATCATTGCGTTATTTATTGTCAGTATAGCGCTATGGCTATAGGCATTGCCCTCACCCCCACCCCCTCTCCCACAGCAGGGTGTTTTCAAAGTCAGGATCAAAATTGATTTGTTTTTGACAAGAAGACAATATAAGGATGATCCCCCCCAACCCCCCTTAAAAAGGGGGGAGATTCAGGGAGACAGGAGGATTTTTTACTATTAATTGATTTATTAGTAGTTAAAAACCTCTGAATTTCAGATTATTGGCTAGTTTGAGAAACTAACATTTTTGAGAATGAAAACGCCCTGCTCCCACAGGAGAGGGGAGTAATCTTTTCTAATAATTGACTAACATGGAAATATTGCGATTTTACAATATTTATGACTAAGGAAATTATTATTATCGGGGCAGGAATTGCCGGTTTGACTTTGGCGCGCGCCTTACAATCAAAAGGAATTGGTTTTCAAATTTATGAACAAGCTAATTCTTTTGAAGCGCTGGGTTATGGGATACAGGTTAGCCCTAATGTGGTCAGAGTTTTGCAACAGTTGGATTTAGAAAAACAGTTAAAAGCTATATCTCACCGTTGTTTTGGATTTCAATTACGTTCTTTTTCTGGGGATAACAATATCGCATCTTGGCAGTTAAATCAAGATACTCCTTATTATCAATGTCGCCGCGCTGATTTACATGAGTTATTGTTTAATTCCATTGAAGATAAAAGTCGTATTCATTTCTCCCAAAAATTAGCAGAATATGAGCAAAAGGGAGAAAATTTATCTTTTTCTCTTGCTAATAATCCTGAAAAATATCCGGCTCAGGCTCTCATCGGTGCGGATGGAGCGCACTCCACCCTAAGAATGTCTCTATTCCCTGATTATAAGCCCATCTATGCTGGTTATTTTGCATTTAGGTCAATTTTGCCATTTACCGAGAAATATCGCTCTTTATGGGGCAAAGCTACGGTATGGATGGGAGAAAATCATCATGTGGTGGCATATCCTAATGATAATCAGCAGTTGGGGCAATGTTGGTTAAATTTGGTGTTGGTGGTGAAAGAGGAAAGATGGCAAGAGGAGGGATGGGCGCTGGAAGCTGATAAGCAGGAGATAATCGCCCGTTTTGGCAATAAATCGGCTTTATTAGATGACATTCTGACGGATTTGCTCAATACTTCCGAAAAATGCTACAAATGGGGTTTATTTACCCATCAACCGTTGCCATTTTGGTCAAAAGGTAAAATAACTCTATTGGGTGACGCTTCTCATCCGATGTTACCGTTTCAGGCGCAGGGCGCTGGAATGGCTATAGAAGATGCTTACTGTTTAGCTCATTTTATCAGTGAGGAAAAAAATATAGAAATTGCGTTTTGTAAATATCAACAATTAAGACAAGAAAGAGCAACAAAAGTTCAACAAACTTCGAGAAAAAATGCTGAGATATTTCACGCTTCGGGCTTAAAAGCGATGGCTCGTAATTTAGCATTAAACACTGTTAGTAAGATTAATCCTAGTTTAATTAATCTGAAAACAGCTTGGATTTATGATTATGATATTACTAAGATTTTAAGATAGCTGAGGTATTGCCCTCCACTTGATACCATTGGCAAGAAACTAAAAAATAACGTTTAGTACATTTCCCATCTGTAAAGTCCGATTTCTTCTACTGGTTTGAATTATTATTAATGGTTCTAAATATTCCCACTGGACATCGGTAAGTTATGTATCCTATGATGGCTTTGTCATTATTTTTTCTTGTTTTGTCTCCCCGAATATTCTACATCGAGACTTTTCAAACAGGTTCTTAGGATTGTTATACTTACTTCTTTAAACAAATAAGACTACAATTAATTATTCGTAAACAAATGATTAAAGCAATAATTACAGATATTGAAGGCACAACCAGTTCTATTTCTTTTGTTAAAGATACCTTATTTCCCTATGCTTATGAAAAAATGGCAGATTTTATTAAAGTAAATATTGAGAATAAAATAGTAAAAAATATTATCATTCAAGTAGCGGAAGAAGCTCACATCAACCCCAATAATATAGAATTAATTATTAGCACATTAAGACAATGGATTAACGAAGATCGTAAAATAGCGCCCCTCAAAGATTTACAAGGTCTAATTTGGGAAAATGGTTATAGCAATGGTGATTTTACTGCTCATATTTACGAAGATGCTTACGAAAAACTATTATATTGGCATCAAAAAAACATCCCTCTTTATGTGTATTCTTCTGGCTCTGTTTATGCACAAAAACTCTTTTTTGCCCATACTAACTACGGAAATATTTTACATTTTTTTAGAGATTTTTTTGATACAAAAATAGGGAATAAAAAAGAATCTCAATCTTATCAAAAAATAATAGAAAAAATTGCTATTCCAGCGCCCTCCATCATATTTTTATCAGATATAGAAGCAGAATTAAACTCAGCACAAGAAATAGGCATGAAGACAATATTAGTAGATAGAGAAAATCAAATTAAAAATAGCCATCACCACCCCATAGTAAAAAGTTTTACCGAAATTGACCTAAAAATCAGCAACAGTGATATAGTTTAAAGTTGAATTTACCCACGAGGAAGAAATTACTTTTTATGCGTATTGCCCTTTTTACCGAAACATTTTTGCCCAAAGTAGATGGTATTGTCACCCGATTGAAACATACAGTAGAACAACTACAAAAACAAGGAGACGAAGTATTAATATTTTGTCCTGAAGGCGGAATGAAAGAGTATAAAGGCGCAAAAATTAACGGTATCAAAGGCATTCCCCTGCCCCTATACCCAGAGTTAAAACTAGCCATTCCTAACCCTTCCATTCGTTTTGCCCTACAAAGATTCAAACCCGACTTAATCCATGTGGTTAACCCCGCTGTGTTGGGAGTTGGAGGCATATATTACGCCAAAAAATTAAACATTCCCCTCGTGGCTTCCTACCATACCCATTTACCTCAATATTTGCATCATTACAACTTAGGGGCGCTGGAAGGTTTAATCTGGGAATTGCTAAAACTCGCTCACAATCAGGCTTCATTAAACCTCTGCACTTCCACTGCTATGGTGAATGAATTGGAAAATCACGGTATCGAAAGGGTGGATTTATGGCAAAAAGGAGTTGATACCGACAAATTTCACCCCAGTTTGGCTTCCCGTGCCGTGCGTGAAAAATTATCTCAAGGTAATCCAGATGATCCGCTATTATTATATGTCGGTCGAGTATCAGCAGAAAAAGAAATTGATAAAATTAAACCAGTGTTAGAAAGCATCCCCGGCGCGCGCCTCGCCATCGTGGGTAATGGACCTGCCCGAAGCGAATTAGAACAACTGTTCGCCGATACAAATACCAATTTTGTCGGCTATTTGCACGGGGAAGAATTAGGTGCGGCTTATGCCTCCGCCGATGCGTTTATTTTCCCTTCTTCTACCGAAACCCTTGGTTTAGTATTGTTAGAAGCGATGGCAGCCGGTTGCCCAGTGATAGCCGCGCGCCGGGGTGGTATTCCTGATATTGTCACCGATGGCGTTAATGGTTATATGTTTGATCCTAGTGATGCCAGTGGAGCGATTAACGCTACCCAACATTTATTATCCATGACAGAAGAAAGAGAACAATTAAGACAAAATGCTCGTTTAGAGGCTGAAAAATGGGGCTGGGGCGCTGCTACCGCTCAATTACGCAACTTTTATCAAGGGGTGGTATCCCCTCAATCTTTACCTTTTGTCGCTTAGAGAATAATGGACAATTAATTATCTCCCCGGCTTCCCTTTCTCCTCTGCTTCCCTTTCTCCCCGGCTTCCTCTGCCTCTCTTTTTTTCTAAAACATGAAATTTCTCTCCTACAGCGCCCTTCACCATGACAACTTATTGATTTACCTACCCGGCATGGATGGCAGTGGAGCATTTTTGCAATATCAAGATAATCTAAAAGAATATTTCGAGATACGCACTTTTTATGTAGGGAATGAAATTATTAAAGATTGGGAGAGTTTAATTACTCAATTTATTGAGATTTTTAAACAAACTATTAAAAGAGAAAAATATCAAAAGATTTATCTCTTAGCCGAATCATTTGGTGGTTGTTTAGCCCTAAAATTAATAGCAGAATATCCTGATTTATTTGATACAGTTATTCTCATCAACTCTGCTTCCAGTTTCTATCGTCGTAACTGGTTAAATATCGGTAGTTATGTAGCTAAAATTATGCCTCAATTAATTTATTCGGGCGCTACTTATTTGTTGTTGCCTTTTTTAGTTAACTTAGATGTAATTGAATTATCCCAGCGATTTTTTATTGTTGATATTTTACAAACTATTGCACCGCAAACTGTGGCTAATCGTATTAATTTATTAAATGAATTTTCATTAGATATAGATAAAATTAGTAAATTTTCTGCACCTGTGTTAATAATCGCTTCTGCTCAAGATAATTTATTACCTTCCGTAGAAGAAGGTTATCGTTTAAAAGAGATTTTTCCTAATAGTTTTTTAAGTATTTTTAATAATAGTGGGCATTGTTGCTTAGTGGAAAAACAGGTTAATTTACTAGAAACTTTTAAGCAATTTTTATTAAATTTCTCCAACAGTTAGAATTTTTGCACCGTAAAACAGCTATTTAAAAATAATCTTAGTTCAATTTATTGAACGAGATACCATTGGTTCCGTATAATTCATTACACGGTGGGGAAATTGCGAAGATACAATCTTTTAATAACTAATTAGCGTGTGCTGAATAAATCAGAAAGCTATTAAAATCAAAGGTTTAGACACACTATATTTACAAAAAGTGCACATTTTTAGCAATTTTTACTTAAAAACTGAGCATTTCAAATCTAATTATTCACAATATACTTGTGTTTTTGTTAAAAATATAACCCTTCAAAACCTTGATTTTTCATTCTTTAACCTGATGCCTGATACCTATCCTCATCAAAATACTTTTTTATCAAACCCTAATTAATCGAGTAAAAATACTCAGTTTAAAACATAAGTAAAATATTAACATTTGTAAAGTTTGCTACCCTTTTACAAAAAAGAATAGCTATTATATATATATGGAAAGTAAATACAACCTAAACAAATCAAGAAAACCTTTCCCCGTTAGATGAGCAAAATTTAAACGATGTTTTGAATAAACGGAGGTAAATTAGCTGAATAAGATACGTTTTATCCGTCTTTCGATTACCGAAGCAGTTGTTTTCTGTTTCAAGTTTCCTAAACTGATATAAAAGAGAGTCAAGAAACTGTTTGTCAGTATAACTCTAAGAAATCAAACTCCAGTGGTAGGGAATAGTCAGAATAAGAAAGCAAATCAATTAAAGGAGGTTAAATACACTGTTTACGGTAGCTTACATTTTCACGGTTCAACAAGAAAATAACAGTAGCTGGTACTCAAGCTCTGATTTCCTAAAATGTAGTCATGCAGGAAGAAAGGGAACTACTAACAATAGTGCAACTTCAAGTAGTCTCAACTAGAATAGGAATTGATTGAGCGAGTCGATCTAGGGCTACTGTTATTTTGTGTTTTAAATATTTATTATGAAAATTAGTGGAAAAATTCAGTACAAAAGTATTGGCATAGGGACATGGGTACTGGGCGCTGACGACGGAAAAGTATATGAGTTATATCAACCTCCTGCGGATTTACGCCATGAAAATTTATCCGTAGAGGTGGAAGGAAAAATTAGAGAAGATATAATGACTTTAGCCATGATTGGTAAAGTATTAGAAATTATCTCGTTTAAAATTAATGACCATTAGAAGTTGGTTAAGGTGACAAAACCCAACAAAATTAAGTTTTGCATTGGTTACGAATTTAATTAAGTTGATTTTTATTTAATCATTATCCCATTGTTCAGACCCTAATAAATCACAAATACGATCTCGTAACAGAAAATCTCTCGCTTCGAGATTTTTTTCTACTCCCAACCATTCCCGAGCCGGAATAAATTGTGCAACACTGTAAATAGGTTGATGACGACTAATAATACCTCTTTCTACTAATGCTCTTATTTCGTCTTTGATAAAATCGAAGCTATAACGGTAAGGTGAGGCACTGGAATAGATTTGGGTATTCATAATAAATCAAATGATTGCTAGATGTTTTGATATTCACAAAATAAAAAAACTTTCAGTTAAATTCTATACTTTTTTATTAAGAAGTTGCAACAAACCAAGAATTATAAATAAAAATTGAACCAAAAATATAATATGACAACAAGGGGCGCACATCCCCTTGTCTTCTCTTGTAAACTCCCTTACTCATACCCATATACAATAGATTTTGTACGACAACTTATTATAAGTTAGTGGAGATAGCTTGTACGGGACAAGTGGGGATACACTGTTCACAAACGATGCAGGTTTGCTGACGAAACTGTAATTTATAAGTGGTAGGATTTAGGGTTAGTGATTCTGTGGGACAAACTCCTGTGCATAAGCCACAATGTACACAAGTATCCTCATCAATAATGATTTCAGCAGTGGTGAGAGAGACTTGAATGTCTTGAGATTTCATCCAGTCAATGGAGGCTTCTAATTGATCAATATCCCCTGACAATTCTACGACTAATTTTCCCACTTGATTGGGTGTTACTTGGGCTCGTATGATGTTGGCGGCGATGTTAAATTCTTTTGCCAGTCTGTAGGTAACGGGCATTTGTACTACGGTGCGGGGGAAGGTGAGAGTTAATCTTTTCTTCATATTTAGGGTACGATGTGAGTTAACAGCAATTTTATCGTAGAAGTTATCACTATGTCTGCAAATATGCCTAATACTTCAAATATTAACAAGTGGCGCAATGTGGTCATTGCTTTAGTGGCAATTATCCTTAGTGTTACGTTAGTTTTTAGTTTACAAAATACAGCTAATTCGGAATCGCTGGAAGCTCAAGCTCAAAATTCTACCCCGTTAGAGATAGCGCTCGTCAACGGTAAGCCTAGTTTGGTAGAATTTTATGCTAATTGGTGTACCAGTTGTCAGGCAATGGCTGGGGATTTGGCACAACTGAAGGGAATTTATGGCAATGAGGTTAATTTTGTGATGCTTAATGTGGATAATACTAAGTGGCTTCCTGAAGTTTTACGTTATGAGGTGGATGGTATTCCCCATTTTATCTTTTTAGATGAGGGGGGAAGGGCGCTGGGTTCAACTATTGGTGAGCAACCTCTTTCTATTTTTCAAGGTAATTTACAGGCTTTAATTAATCATCAAACTTTACCTTTCGCTAATTCTCAGGGGATGACTTCTCAACTGAATGGGGCTATTTTAACTCCTTCTGGTAATGATGACCAACCAAGAGATCATGGATAATGGACAATTGACAATGGATAATGGACAATTGATAATTATGAGGTTTATTATCTCACCGCAGTATCTACTATTTTGGTGAAGTGATGATTCATATTAAGTTCGGTAAATTAGTTATGTTTTGTTGGGTTACGCTACCGCTAACCCAACCTACAGTTTTTAACTGGCAAATTTGATTTTTAGATAATCGTCTTCCATTTTAGCGCCCGCCGGTTTTAAGGCAGCTAGGGCTTGAGGCAACACTAAATTACGGCGATGATTACCGATACGCACGTTTAACTCGTCTCCTGTTTTATTAAGCTGAATTTGATCTTTGGCAATGCCGGGGAGGTATAATTCCAAGCTATAGTTATTTTCTTCTTGAATAATTCTAATCGTATTCTCTGCGTAATATACTTGGCTAGGGTCTTCATCCTTGTATAATGTATCTTTAAGACGCTCCAGCGCCCTCAACCCACACATTTCCTCAGAAAATAGGGGAACTTCTTTGACGGGTAAGGGATGGAAATTATCATGAATTTCCTGCTTATAAACCGCTTGATTTTCTTTCCACCGTTGGAAAAAAGGATCATCCACTTGATCAGGGATAATACGGTTAGCGATGACTAAATCCGTTGCCACATTATAAAGACTGAGGTAGGCATGGGCTCGCAAAGACTCTTTAATAACCATTTTTTCAGGATTCGTCACCAAGCGCACGGAAGTTTGGTTATTATCCGTTAAAACTTTTTCCAATGCTTCAATTTGTTGATAAAATTCATAGGGTGCATCCATTACCTCATTACTAGGTAAAGAAAAACCAGCGATGGGTTTAAAAAATGGTTGAACTAACGGGCGTAGCGCCGCCGACATGGTTTGTAAAGGCTTATAAAAACGGCGCATATACCATCCCCCCACTTCAGGAAGACTCAATAATCTTAAAGCTGTGCCGGTGGGCGCTGAATCAATGATTAAAACATCATAATCTTTTTCGTCATAGTGACGTTTCATCCTCACTAAACCAAAAATTTCATCCATCCCGGGTAAAATGGCTAACTCTTCAGCTTGTACACCATCTAGTCCCCTAGCTTGTAATACTTCAGTAATATATTTTTTAACAGCGCCCCAGTTACCTTCCAATTCCATGAGGGCATCTAATTCAGCACCCCAGAGATTTTCCTTCACCTTTTTCGGTTCATGACCCAATTCTATATCAAAACTATCAGCGAGGGAATGGGCGGGATCGGTACTGAGGACAAGGGTTTTATATCCCAACTCAGCGCACCTCAACCCGGTAGCCGCCGCCACGGAAGTTTTCCCAACTCCCCCTTTTCCTGTCATTAAAATTACACGCATTGTTAAATAACCAAAGATAAAATTATTGCTATTCCTTGTTTAGTATAACGTTTTGTAACGTTTTCCTTATATATAGGAGTTGCTGAAAAAGTACAATCGTGAGGTGACGGGCAAAGGGCAAAGGGCAAGGGGCAAAGGTTTCAATGCTTATAAATCAAAGACTTTAGCATAACTAGAGATTTTTATAAATTTATGGTTTGCATTTCACCTGACACCTAATACCTGACACCTTTTTTTAGACATAATTTATCATACTAACGTGGAAGAGCCTGTTTTTTTAAAACAAGAAATATCGTTGCGCCATAGGTAAAACCGTTGCTGGTTCACAGGTTAATAATACGCCATCAGCGCGCACCTCATAGGTTTCTGGATCAACTTCCATAGTAGGAGTATAATCATTTAACTTCATATCCCTTTTACTCAAATTACGAGTATTACTAACCGCTACAGTGGCTTTTTTCAAACCCAACTTACCCTTAATATCTAAATCCAGCGCCCTCCCCGATACAAAAGTCAAAGAAGTAGAAGCCAGCGCCCCTCCAAAACTAGCAAACATCCCACGAGGTAAAATCGGTTGAGGAGTAGGAATACTCGCATTAGCATCTCCCATTTGTGCCAAAGCAATAGCGCCCCCCTTCAATACCAACTCAGGCTTAACCCCAAAAAAAGCTGGTTTCCACAACACCAAATCAGCCAACTTACCCTCTTCAATCGATCCCACATAATCACTAATACCGTGAGTAATGGCAGGATTAATCGTATATTTAGCAATATATCTTTTTGCCCGAAAATTATCCGCCTTACCTTCCCCTAAAACTCCCCTTTGTACCTTCATTTTGTGCGCAGTCTGCCAAGTGCGCAAAATAGTTTCCCCTACCCTTCCCATTGCCTGAGAATCAGAAGCAATCATACTAAAAGCGCCCAAATCATGCAAAATATCCTCAGCAGCAATGGTTTCTCGGCGAATGCGTGACTCAGCAAAAGCCACATCTTCAGGAATATTTTTATCTAAATGATGGCACACCATCAACATATCCAAATGCTCATCCAAAGTATTAACAGTATAAGGTCTGGTGGGATTAGTCGAAGACGGCAACACATTCATTTCTCCACACACCCGAATAATATCCGGCGCGTGTCCCCCTCCAGCGCCCTCCGTATGATAAGTATGTATGACTCGATTTTGAAAAGCATTAATAGTTTCTTCCACAAAACCAGCCTCATTAAGAGTATCAGTATGAATCGCCACCTGTACATCATATTGATCCGCCACATTTAAACAAGTGTCAATAGTCCAAGGATTTGTCCCCCAATCCTCATGGAGTTTTAAACCCATAGCGCCCGCCTCAACCTGTTCAACCAATCCCTCCGGTTGACTACTATTACCCTTACCTAAAAAACCCAAATTCATCGGGAAAGCATCAGCCGATTCCAACATTCGCGCCATGTGCCACTCTCCGGGGGTGCAAGTAGTCGCATTAGTACCAGTGGCTGGACCTGTACCCCCCCCTAGCATAGCAGGGTGTTTTCAAAGTCAGGATCAAAATTGATTTGTTTTTGACAAGAAGACAGGTTGACAGGGAGACAGGAGGATTTTTTACTATTAATTGATTTATTAGTAGTTAAAAACCTCTGAATTTCAGATTATTGGCTAGTTTGAGAAACTAACATTTTTGAGAATGAAAACGCCCTGCTAGCATAGTGGTTATGCCCGAAGCAAGGGCAGTTTTAATCTGTTGAGGGCAAATAAAATGGATATGACTATCAATGCCTCCAGCCGTTAAAATCATTCCTTCTCCAGCAATGGCTTCCGTACTAGGTCCGATAATTATATCCACATTAGGCTGTATCTCAGGGTTTCCTGCCTTACCAATTTTAAAAATTTTGCCGTCTTTAATACCAATATCTGCCTTAACAATACCTCACCAATCGAGGATTAACGCATTAGTTATGACAGTATCCACAGCGCCCTCCGCCCTAGAAAAGCCCGATTGCCCCATACCATCCCGAATCACCTTACCGCCACCAAATTTTACCTCATCACCGTAAACCGTATAATCCCTTTCAACTTCAATAATTAACTCCGTATCAGCGAGGCGAATTTTATCCCCCGTAGTTGGTCCAAAAGTGTCAGCGTAGGCGCGCTTATGCATAAAGTAAGGCATAATATTTTTCCTTTAACTCGATATTTTACTTAACTTTAGTTTAACCTTACCTAGATTGTCCAAAAAAAACTACCTTGAAATGTTATTGGTTGACAAATTTTTGTGGCTCTTTTACAGTAGTTATAAAAAATTCAGATGAAATCATGGCTTTTTCATTCTCAAAAATCTCAGCTTCTCAAACTATCCAATAGTCTGAAACTTAGAAGTTTTTAACTAATAACTAATCAATTATTATCAAATATTTCTCCCCTCTCCTATGGGAGCAGGGCGTTTTCATTCTCAAAAATGTTAGTTTCTCAAACTAGCCAATAATCTGAAATTCAGAGGTTTTTAACTACCAATAAATCAATTAATAGTAAAAAATCCTCCTGTCTCCCTGTCAACCTGTCTTCTTGTCAAAAACAAATCAATTTTGATCCTGACTTTGAAAACGCCCTGCTATGGGAGAGGGGTTGGGGGTGAGGGCAAAGCATTTTGAGGCAGACTTTGCAAAAACCTTGCTGATGATGTTAAGTTGTAATTAAAATTATTTAATTACAAATATGATGCAAAAATTACTCAATACAATTAGCGAAAGCCTTATGGAATTGGTGGGAGATTTTATCAAAATTTTACCCGGCATAATTTCTGGTGTAATCATTCTTTTTCTAACTAGATATTTTGCTAATTGGGGCAAAAACTTTTCCCTTTCAATGGCTCAAAAAGTAATCAAAAATAAATCCTTAGAAATATTATTTATTCAAGGGATAAGTGTTGGTATTTGGGTAGTTGGTTTCTTCTTAGCCTGTGTTTTGGCTTTTCCCGGCTTGAATTTAGGCACAATTTTTGGGGCGCTGGGTTTAAGTTCCATTGCCATTGGTTTTGCTTTTCAAGATATATTTAAAAATTTTCTCGCTGGTATCTTAATTCTCTTACAAGAACCTTTTAGAATTGGTGATGAAATTATTGTGGAAGGTTATCAAGGTTTGATAGAACATATTGATATTAGAACTACAATTATTCGCACTTATCAAGGAGAAAAAGTCTTAATTCCAAACGCCACTATTTTTACTAATTCTGTTCAGGTCAGAACGGGATATGATAAACGTAGAACCGATTTAGCTGTGGGTGTGGATTACAATACCCCATTACCTCAAACTAAAGAACTTTTACTCAAAATTGTCACGGGTGTTGATGGTGTTTTAGTACAACCAGCGCCCGAAATTGACCTTGTTAACTTCGGTGATAGTTCCATTGATTTTGTCGTGCGCTATTGGACTTTACCGCAACAAAAAATTGTTAGAAAAGTACAAACTACAGCAATTATGGCGATCAAAAATGTGTTTGACGAGGCGGGGATTAGTATTCCTTATCCTATTCGGAGTGTCTATTTTTATGACCAAGAGAAGTTTAATGAATATCAAATGAGTGTTGATGAAAAAGTGGAATCGTGAGGATAATAAATTATGAATTATGAATTATGAATTATGAATTATGAATTAATTAGACTCTTCTGAATAACTCAGAAATGCTGATTAATAAGGGTTAAGACAGACTAGAAGCATCAAAAAATACAGCAAATTAAATATAATACCACACGAAGATCGTAAAACCTCATAATTGTCAATTATCCATTGTCAATTGTCAATTTGCCATCTCGACAGCACTTTATAATTTTATTCAATAACATATCCTTGTAAATTTTCGGGATTAAAACCTTGTAAAATTTTAGTAGCTAATTGTTTTGTGCCATCATTACCCTGTACAATAACCAGATATTTTCCAGCATTAAGACGATTACGATAGGGTAAAGCATCGCCACTACCTTCTACCAAACCAGCGCCCCCCCCCACAAAAAAACTACCCATCGCCCCACCAATAGCACCCAAAAAACCACCAATAATGTGATTAAAAGGCTCACCAGCCCAAGCAAAAGTATCTAAACCAGTAATAGCATCAAAAGTATAGCCCCCAAAAAAACCAAAAGGAATCAACCAATAAGCCATTCTAATAGCATTTTTTTTACCTACGTCATTGGGATTAATAAAGCCAAACTCATCAGCATTTTTATAACCCCTACCTAATATGGAAATTTGTTGAAGGGGAATATTGGCTTTTTCTAATGCTGTGTAGGCTTCTTCAGCTTGAATACGGTCGGATAATACAGCGATTAAATAATTCATAGTTTAAACTAATGATGAGGTTAGAGTCTAAACTACATTGTACCTGAGTTCGATCTAAAGCTATTGGAAATGCAATAAGGTAGTGTGCATTTAAGTCTTTCAGGGAAGGTCTGCAAAAGTTAACAGTTAAACGTTTGAGTAATTTTTAAGACTTTATCACAGCCTTAAGTTAAATGTAACTTAGCTTATAAATCGCCCAAAAAATAACCTTTCTTCAGGCATTTCGGACTTCTAACTCGAATCCAGTCAAACATCAAAAAATAAAAACGGTTATCATCGCAGTAACCATGAAAGTAATTACCGCTACCAGTGAACGCCCAGAAAAACGCCCTAAACCGCACACTCCATGACCACTGGTACATCCATTCCCCATGGGAGTTCCCCAACCCACACACAAGCCACCAATTATCATGGTAAGGAAGTCAAAATTAGCAGCAGGTGTTGGAGGGAAAGGAGATAGGTATTCGTAAATAATACCCCCTATTATCATCCCTACTAAAAAATACCAGCGCCAGTATTCTCTATTTTGCCAATCTAGCGCTCCATTAATCATACCACTAATCCCAGCAATGCGCCCATTGAACAGTAAGAGTAACGATGCACTAATCCCAATAAGAATACCACCACTTAAACTCGTAATCCAATTAAACTCCACCATTACTTTTGATCTCGTTATCAGCTTATTACTACTTGATTATATAGTATATAAGCTAATTAAGCGAGAGTTTCAGGACGATAGCCTAAGCCTCGAGAAAATTGTAGGCGAAAAGCCTCCATTTCTGTGATGTCTGCACTACCATGAGAAATAATAGCTACGTTATAATCTTCCATCACTGTAACTACTGACTCTCCCATATCCAAACTACAAAAAACCAAATTGATTTGCACATTGGGACGATAAGTAAACCCTAATTCAGAGAAGAAAGCCTTGGCATCTCCATATTGTTGGGCGGTAAGTAAATATGGTGACTTTAAGCGAATAATCCAACCATTTATTTGGTGAATTACCGTAATTTCTGTGTCTTTGACGTGGGGATTGACTACACAATAATTAATCATCTTTAGCACCAAACTGGCACTATCCACCACATAAATGTATTCCATCTCCTTATCCCCTTTTCTTAACCTTTTCTTTATATTTACAGATTAAAGGGAACAATGGATAGGGGTAAATTACCCTATTTAATCGCCACAACCTGGGTAATTTTACCCAGATTATCCGCAAAGACTATTTTAGCCTAGTGAGAGGATAAGGCTGGAGTGCCGGAGGGCGCTTTGACTTGAGGCTTAATAGTTTTTAAACTGGGGAAAAGAAAATGGTTTTCTTCCACATATTGAGCACCAAACAAACCTTTTTCCGCCCAAAAATAGCGATCTGTGGTATGCTCATTGCGCTTTACTACTAAAACTGCTGGGGGGGTAATACCTTCAGCTCGAATATGTTTCCGTGCTGCAGTCACGGGTTTATCATCGCCACTTTCGATGTAGTGATGAGGTACTAATTCTAAAATTTTTCTTCCCTCTAAGCGGCGACGACTTTTGCGTTTTCTTTTTCTGGCCAAGCTGACTTCCTCCTTGCTGTACGGTTAAAATGTTATATCCGCTACATTAATCTTTGATTGCGATTATATGATCTTTTTCTTATTCTGTCAATACCCTATTTATGACAATTGAGGTGAACTACCATACACCAAATCAAAGATTATGGTGTAGGCTTCCTACCCAAAGAAATGCTTTTTACTCCGAGAAGTAACGAGTCTTACTTTCAGGCGGTAGGCTTTATCCCTCGTTCCGAAGGTCTTTTAATTTTTTAGTTTTTCACCCGCCTTTGTTCATTTACGCTTATTGCTTACAAGAGGAACAGTGAAGCATTGGGGCTATCAATTAATTAATTGATAGGTAGTCTCTAGCCTTTCTACAACGGGGAGTTCGCCGACTACGGCTACATCTCTCTAGCACCGATTAATAGAATTATATCATAAATCTGGACGGCAATTCATCCCACACTGATTTTGTGGGTGTTTTTGTTGAAAAATACAGTGTGGGGCAACAGAGCCGAAGAAGCTAAAAATAGTTAGAAAAACTAGACAATGGGCAGAGCGAGACTCGAACTCGCACGACCGAAGCCGCCACATTTTGAGTGTGGTGCGTCTACCAATTTCGCCATCCGCCCTTGGGTAAACACGATATATTGTAGCGAATTTTATGTTATCTAGCAAGTTTAAATTTATATTAGTGAGAATTTAAGTACTTTTTATGTAAAAAAAGTTTTATATAATTTTTCTAATTTAGTGACATTATCACTAAGAGTATATTTGGCTAAAACTTTTTCTCTGGCTTTTTTCCCTAGTAATTGTACTAATTCGGGGTGATGTTGAAATAAAGGTAAAATGGTTTTTAATTGAGTAGTGACTCCTTGAGTAGAAAGAATAATCCCTGCTTCTGTGAGTGCTTCACCATCAGCGCCCGCATCCGTAGCCACACAAGCTAAACCACAAGCCATTCCTTCTAATAAAGAAAGAGATAGCCCTTCTACTAAAGAAGGTAAAATAAACACATCAGCGCCCCTCAAAATATCAATTCGTTTAGCTTCATCACTTATCACCCCTAACCAAATAATCCCATCTTCCTCCCCATAATTAGGTTTAAGAGTAGGGGTTAAATGTCCATCACCAACAATTAGTAAACGAGAGTGCCTTTTCATGGCTAAATATTTCCAGGCTTTTAACAAAGATTCTAAATTTTTTTCTACTGCCACCCGCCCTTGATAAATAAATAAACGATGATGGGAAAAATTTTGTTTGAAATATGACTTACCCGGTTGATATTTTTCCGTATCAACTCCGTTGGGGATGATTGCTAATTTTTCTTTTGGCACTCCCAATTTTAATAATAAATCCCGTTGTAGTTGGGAAAAAATAATCGTACAATCATAACGAGCGAGGGAGGGCGCATAGAGTTGATAGGTTAAATATTGAGTGCTAGATTTAAAATTGCGCCAATGACTGTCAAAAGGAGGATGAAATGTAGCGACTAAAGGAAGGTTTAACTGCTGGCAAATTTCGGGTAATTTAAAATCAAGAGGTGATAATGTCAAAGAAGCATGAACCAAATCAGGTTTTAACTCTTGTAAAGATTTTAAGAGTATTTGTGAGGAGTTGGGCGCTGGGATAGTATAGATTTGTGATTTATAAATAAAAGGTAAATTTACCTCAGCATTATAAACATCAAAAGAAGAATCTTCCCCTTCTTGACTAAAATGGAGAAAACTAACCTTATAACCTCTTGCTAACAAAGCGCTGGTAATTTCCCTGCTATAGGTGACGTTACCGCAAAAAGGTGATTTTTTCCCAAGCCAAGCAATGTGCATCCAGATTCAGTCATCAATAATTAACACTCAACAGTTTACAATACTATTCGGCTTTGATGGAGAAGTAACTTAATGGGGAGATATTAAAAGCCCTGCATAAGGGGGTGGGCGCTAGGGTTGTTAATAATTTATTTTTCATAAACTGCTCATTTGTATCAATTATTTTTGATTCATAACTAAGAAATACAGTATTTTTGAAGAAAAAACGTTATTTTTTGCACTTTTTTTAAAGTAAATTATGCTTAAAGTATTTGTTTAATTAGGTTTCTGAGTTATTCAGCAAACTCTAAATATGAATCATACTCAAAGTCAGCAACCCCTAAAAGTTCAATAAAATTGTCACCTAATTCTATCCTGTATTGGTTTTTAAAGCTATGAGTGGGAAACCTCTACTTGATTAGAATGAATTATTAGACTTAATTTTTTATTAATTTTCAATCCAGAGCCCATCACCGTTAAACTATTATCTCCTAAAGCATCGTCAAGGATGATAATATCAGGAACTTTCATACCATCACCCATTTAACTATTTTCAGCTAATTCAGTAAAGGTATTACTGAGGTGAAGGGCGCTTCATTTACAAGACTTTTTTTATCTTGGTAACAAAAAGCGCCAACTATCGGCTTCTAAAGGCTTCCCTTTTAACATCCGATTCCAATATAGCCAAGGTAATACATACTTTTTCACAAACCACATACTAGCCCTTTCTTTGGTAGGATCAAGAGGAAAACTGGGCATGGGTTGCTTATCATAGTCAAATTCTGCCATAATTACCTTGCCATAACCCGTAATCAATGGACAACAAGCATAACCATTATATCTCTCTTGGGGTTGCTGTTGAGCCATCAGCGCCCCTATATTGGCGACGACGGTGGGCGCTTCTTTGCGAATGGCGGCTGCAGTTTTTGATGTGGGTAAAGAAGAAGCATCACCTAAACCAAAAACGTTTTTATAGTGGGGATGTTGGCAAGTGTATTGATCGACATTTACCCAACCTTGCTCATTACTGATAGGACTATCTTTGATAAAATCAAAGGGTTTCATGCCGGGTGACACATGAATCATGTCATATTTGATGGTAACATTTTCTCCACCATTGACTGCAAACACCGCTTCTTTGGTGTCAGGTTTCAATTCGATCAAATTATAACCGTATTTTACGTCAATACCTTTACGCTCGACAATTTCTTCTAAGGGTTTGCAATAGGTAGGCACACCAAACATTTTCGCTCCAGCATTGGCATAAATAATGGTGGTTTTTTCCCTAATGCCCTGTTTACGAAAATACTCATCAGCCATGTACATGATTTTTTGGGGGGCGCCGGGACATTTAATCGCTCCAGCAGGAAATGTAAATATAGCCGTACCACCTTTGAAGTTTTGCAGACTTTCCCATGTATAAGAGACAAATTCTTTAACGTAGTTGGAGGTAACGTCATTTTTGCCGATGGCTTCTTTAAATCCTGTAATTTTATCCCAATCAATGATAATGCCGGGGCATACTACCAAATAATCATATTGATGCACTGTACCACTTTTAACGGTAACTTGATTTTGTTCGGGATCAATATTTGTAGCAAAATCCTTGATCCAAGTAACACCACGAGGGATCAAATTTTGTTCATGTTTTACGGTATCTTCAAATTGATACTCACCACCACCAACTAATGACCATGCTGGTTGATAGTAATGGTTTTCTGATGGTTCAATAATTCCTATATTGAGGTTATCATATTTATTTTTAAGTTGAGATGCTACGGTAATACCAGCAGCGCCCCCCCCAATTATTAACACTTGCCAAGATTTATTTTTACTCATAATAATTACTCTTTTTCTGTTTTGAGATGAAATTAATCATTCCACGGTTAAGATAATATTTTTACTGTGTACAATTTAGTGTAATCAAAACAAATTTAACCTTTCTATAGTCCTTAATATTTCTTTATGGCAAAGAAAAAAAGGCAAGAATTAGAACATTTTGAAAATCATGGTTAAAATCTGACTCTCCCTTATTTGTAACCAAAATTGACAGCGCCCTCCACTCAGTGCAAAATTGCTATAATCAAGGAAAATATACCTTTGTGAATGTGGATTAATTTTTTATCATTGTTACCATCGACATTGGTAACAGTTTTACTAATAACCATCGCATTTTTAAGATTTTATGACCAAACCGACTTCCAAATCCTCGGCATTATCACAGAACCAAGAATCTGGAGCAACCGATTCACTGTGGCAGCCATCGTGGCTACAATGGCTAATTTCGGCGTTGAGTGGTACCGTAGAAACCGAGAAACAAATCGCTTGGCTCAAGAAGTACAACGCCGAGTTGAGGAAAAGCAACGAAGAGTTGAAGAAGAGTCACGAAGAGTGGCTCAAGAGGCAGCAGACAGAAATCGAGAGCTTGAAAGCCGAGAACGTGCGTCTCGCCGAATTAGAATTGAAACTAGATGCCGTCTTGCGCAAATCCGCTATCAACTCGAACCCAATGAAGCCAACCGACAAGAGTTAATTAACGTTATTGCTTTTTTAGAAGAATACGGCAATACTTTTTAATAAATTATGAATTATGAATTAATAGCTGGGTGAAGAATTAATTATCCATTATCCATTGTCAATTATCAATTTGCCCTTTTACACCTTGCTAATAAAACCTTGAATGCGATTAACAGCTTCTTGCAAAGTGGCTAAATCTTGCACCAAGGCAAGGCGTACATAACCTTCCCCTTGTGTGCCAAAACCAGCGCCCGGCGACAATGCCACTCCCGTCTGTTGTACCAAATCAACGCAAAATTGCATAGAATTTTGTTGACCATGGGGCGGTAATTTTAACCATAAATAAAGGGTAGCTTGGGGTGAATTGACTTGCCAACCAATGTTATTTAACGCATTAACCATAAAATCTCGTCTTTCTTGATAAATATTTACTGTATTTTTTACACATTCTTGAGATGAGGTTAAAGCTACCATTCCCGCTTGTAAAATTCCTTTATATTGGTTAAAATCAATCACTGATTTAACTTGCTTTAATGCTTGAATTAATTCTTGATTCCCTATGGCAAAACCTAATCTAAATCCTCCCATATTATAAGATTTAGAAAAAGTATAAAATTCTATAGAAATTTGTTTTTCTTTATCAAATTGAAATACAGAAAATGGTTTATTATCTTTAAAAACAATATCCATATAAGGAAAATCATGAACCAAGATTAAATTATTATCAATACAAAATTTAACTGCTTTTTCCCAGAAATGTTGAGGAGCGAGGGCGCTGGTTGGATTGTGAGGATAGCTAAGAATCATCATTTTTGCCTGAGTTAAGATAGATTTAGGAATCTCCTCAAACTGTGGTAAAAAATTATTTTCTTCTCTCAATGCCATAGGGTAAATTTGCCCTCCTGCTAGATACACTCCCCCAATGTGGGAAGGATAACCGGGGTCTAAAACCAGCGCGTAATCTCCTTGATTCAATACTGCTAGGGGGAGGTGCGCCGTGCCTTCTTGTGAGCCAATGAGGGGTAAAACCTCCGTTTCTGCATCCACGGGGATGGCAAATCTTTGCTCATACCATTGCGCTACGGTTTCTCGAAATTCTTTTGTACCCCGATGTAATAAGTAGCCGTGGAGGGCGCTGTTTTCTAAACTTTCTGCTATGGTTTTAAGAATATGAGGGGGCGTAGGTAAATCTGCCGAACCTAATGACAAGTCAATTAAGGTTTTTCCTTGCTTAATCCCTTCACTTTTAGCGCGATCCATATCAGCAAAAACATTACTTTGTAAAGGTTTAATACGGTTTGATAATTGCATTAATTGTAGTTAATTTTATAGTATTTTAAAATTATGTTAATTAGACCTTCTCTCTAAAAATCGAGCTAAAAGCCCGAAATATTGTAACAGAATATTATTTCTTGAAGAAGTCAATAATCATCTTCTTGATAGATACGCAATTTACCTTTTTGAATAATCCATAATTTACCAATAATAACATTGTTATTTAAGGCTTGAATCAAAGTTGAAATGGCATCTAATAAATCTTGATGACTTGTTTGTTTTGGCAGTCTCAAAACTGCTATTCCACAATATTTTGAAGGTTGATAACGAATCGGATTACTAAAATCTAAATCCAAAGTTACAATACATCTTTCTTCCTGACGACAAATATCAATTAAAGTATCATCATCACTACCAGCTAAATTTTGTTCTACTACTGTAGCCACATCTAAACCAGCCCTGATAAATAACTGTCGCCCTCTTGTGCCGATATTTTCATCTAATTTAAATTTCATGCCACAGAATCAAATTCAATTTCTACATATCTTTCTCTCGCCATTTCTGCACCATAAGCCAAACAAGCCATTATATCCTCTAATTCTAATTGGGGATATTCCAGCAATATGTCATTAACAGTCATCCCGGTTGCTAAAAAATCTAAAATCAAAGAAACCCAAATACGATGTCCTTTAATGCACGGTTTTCCAAAACAAAATTGAGGATTTATGGATATTCTTTTAAATAACTCTTGATGTTTCATAATTCATTTTAGTGTTGAAAAAGCGAAAAGGCAACAGAAATTTTTAAAGTCAATAACTTATACAATCTTAATTTTTGCATTGATTTATGCAAAAACTGGAAATTAGTATTATTTACTTAAAAATTTTATCATTTCTTCCATTCTATATGACCATTAATATTATTTTTCTCAAAGACTTCGAGAATTTCCTCACAAAAATTCATGGTTTCTCTGTCTTCAATAGATTGAGCAAGATCGTATAATCGTATAAACATTTTTTTCCCTGTTTCTGTTTGCTGATAATTTTTCTTTCTAAAGTTATGTACTGAACACAAAGTTTGACCATTTTCGATGGTAGCTCTTCCGCCGTTATCTTTTGGTTTAATATGATCAACGTGCAACTCTATTCCTTCATTTTTACCTTTACCACAAATGACACAGCGATAATTGTCTCTCTGCAAAATTGCCTGTTTTTGCGATTCGCTAAAATCTTCTAATTCTCTTATTTTGACGAGATCAGGATCATAACGATAAACACCTTTTTTGACCTTGATTAATAACCCTTCTTGATGAAATTTTCTGATTTGGCGATCTGGGTCTCTAAATTTTTTGCCGGTTCTTTTTTCGTATTGTTGAACTGCCCAATCAACCACTTCGGGATGAGGAATATCTTTTTGAGGATGATTGGTAAAATATTCCATGACAATATCAGCTTGTGTATCTTTGGACATAATTTAATATTGTTATATTGGCAATGAACCGACTTCTCTTAAAATTCTTTCTTTGGCTAACTCATAGTAATGAGTATCTATTTCTACTCCAACGCTTTTCCTTTTGGTATTTTCTGCAACAATTAACGTTGTGCCACTACCGGTAAAAGGGTCAAAAACTAGATCATCTTGATAACTAAATAATTTTATGGCACGATAGGGTAATTGTTTGGGGAAGGGCGCTGGATGTCCAATCCTTTTTTTACTTTCGCCATTGAAAACCCATAATCCATTAGTCCATTGCATAAATTCTTCTTTGCTAATATCACTTTTTTTTGTACCTTTTGTTTTTTTCCATTTATTTTTATATAAAACTACAATTAATTCAACAGGTGCTATTACATAAGGTGCGGAGGCCGATTGCCACGATCCCCAAGCGGTTCTTCGTGATATATTTCCTTCATTCCAAATAATAGTAGAGTGGTATAACCAACCCACTTTTTGAGCTATAGTCGTTAAGTCTGCACCAACACTACGATGTCCGCCTTTATTTTTGTCTAGTGGTATATTAAGCAAAAATCTTGCTTCTGGATGACTCCATCGATAGCAATTCGACATCCATTTTTCAGAAAATTCTAAGTAATCTTGATAGGATAATTCATCATTGTTGGAATTGTATTCGATGCCAACGTTATAGGGAGGGGAAGTAACGATTAAATCGATAAATTCTTCAGAAAATAAATTTTCGTCAAGACTACTACCTTGAATTAAGGATATATTTTTATGGGTAAAACAAACTTTTGTTTCTGCAGTTGTGATATTCATTAGTTTGGTCAGCACTTAATTTTTAGCATAATTGGGGGAATTAGAGTGAAATTTTTGGGTTTGATTTCTTACCCCCAATTACTCATTATGAATACAATTTTAAATAACCGCTTCGACAAATTCTTGTAATTTTTGTTTGCCGACAGCGCCCTCCAAACTAGCAATAATTTCTCCGTTGCGAAATACTCTTAAAGCTGGAACTCCCTCAACCTGACAATTTGCAACACTTTCAGGACTAGCATCAATTTCTAACTTTACCACTTTGAGACGATCTTGATAGTTGTCAGCTATCCAAGTAATGGAAGGGGAAACTAAACGACATGGACCACACCAAGAAGCCCAAAAGTATGCTAGAACTGTATCCTGATATTCCATTACCTCAGTGGTAAATTGTGCATCTTGCAATTCGATAACTTTACTCATAAACTAATTAATAATTACCATAAAAATAAACCATTTATTACTTAGTTTAAGCCGTTATGGCTTGAGTGTAAAGGAAAATACAGTTTTCAATATGACCAAATTTATTTTAGCTTCAGCATCCCCAGCGCGCCTCAAACTATTACAAATGATTGGGATTAATCCCCTCGTGGAAGTAAGTAACTATGATGAATCTCTGGTTAATTTATTGAATCCGCAAAATTTGGTTAATACTTTAGCCCAAAATAAAGCCCAAACCGTTGCCAAAAATCATCGAGAAGGATTAATCTTAGGGTGTGATTCCGTGTTAGCGGTAAACGGCGAAATTTATGGCAAACCAGAAACTCCTGCCGATGCCATCCAGCGTTGGCGCCAAATGAGTTCTCAGGTGGGCAAACTTTATACGGGTCATGCTTTAATTGAGGTTAAGTCTAATCAAATAATTACTCGTTGTGGTATTACTGAAGTATATTTTGCCAATGTGGACGATGAGACAATTAAGGCTTATGTAGCCACTGGTGAGCCGTTGAAGTGTGCTGGAAGTTTCGCCTTAGAAGGAAGGGGAGGATTTTTAATAGATAAAATTATCGGTTGTCATAGCAACGTTATCGGTTTGAGTTTACCCCTATTACGCACTATGTTAGGAGAATTAAATTATCGGGTCACGGATTTTTGGTAATTTTTTCCTGTCTTTGAGTTAAGCTATTTGAGGATATAATTTTTTAAAATTTCTATGAGCAAAATTGACGAGGTTAAAGCATTAATTACCGCCGGTGAAATTGAACAGGCACGGGCGCTGGTTTTGGGAGGGGCGCTGAAAATAGAAATTATTACCAGTATTACTGATGGTGATAATTCTAATTCTGATCCTCAAATTAGAAGTGTAATTGATTTACTTAATAATGAGATTGAACATGAATTAGACCAAAATATTCTTAACCATCGTCATCATCAAGAAATTAACAATCTTCACTTTCAAGAAGTAGAAAAAGCGCACGACACCATTTTACAAAATTTACAAAGTTTACAACAAATTTTTTCTTTAATTCAAGAAATATAAAAACCTGATATAGTCAGTAATATTAACCATGATTGAAGTCGAAGGATTAAGTAAAAATTACGGCACAAATCAAGCCATTAAAGATGTTTCTTTTCGAGTGGAAAAAGGAACAATTTTAGGGTTTTTAGGACCTAACGGTGCTGGAAAAACCACTACCATGAGAATTTTAAGCGGTTATCTTCCTGCCACCGCAGGAAAAGCCACCATCGCCGGTTATGAAGTGCATAGTCAACCCATGGCGGTGAGAAAAAATATTGGTTATCTACCCGAAAATCCTCCCCTTTACCCTGAAATGACGGTAAAAGATTTTTTGTTGTTTGTAGCTAAAATCAAAGGAGTAGCCAAAAAACAGCGCCCGTCACAGGTACAAAAAGCCCTAGAGTGTTGCCAAATAGAGGATAAAGCCCAAGTTATCATCCGTAAGCTATCCAAAGGTTATCGTCAAAGGGTAGGAATTGCCCAAGCCATTGTCCATGATCCACCTGTTATTATCTTAGATGAACCTACGGTAGGTTTAGACCCTCGTCAAATCATTGAAGTGCGCCGTTTAATTAGAAGTTTAGCAGGAGAAAGAACCATTATTCTGTCTAGTCATATTTTGCCTGAAGTTAGTATGACTTGTGACTTAGTAACTATTATTAATCAAGGGAAAATCGTCGCCACAGATACCCCCGAAAAACTTTTGCAACATTTGCAGGGTGAATGCCATTATGAAATCGAATTAGTGGGAGAAATCAACCATCTTTTACCGCAACTAGACCAAATTAAAGATATTCAATCTCACAATGTGCAACCCTTGACGAATCAAGAAAACCGTCAATTATTGACCATACAACTTACCCATAATGACGATAGCGCTAAGGATATTGCCCGTTTGTTGGTGAATGAAGGTTTAGAGATATACGAAATGAAGCGCCTCAAACCTTCTTTAGAGGATGTATTTTTACAACTGACTACTAATGAAGAATAAGCTGGTTTGCCCTCACCCCAACCCCTCGCCCACAGGAGAGGGGAGTAATATCATGTTCGGGTAATCTGTTATGCAAGATTATATCTTCGTAATTTACCCACCGTGTAATGAATTACACGGAACCAACGGAATCACGTTCAATAACTGACGTTACGCACTGATTCAAATGTTACGTTAAGGGAGGTGTCAGGTATCGGGTAAGTTCTCATGCAAAATTAATTGTATATAGGCAAGGGGTTTAAACCTCTTGTTATCAGCTTTGAGAAAAATAAAAATCACAATTAATTTTGCTTACCTACTGATTAGAAGCTGTTTGAAAATTACACCTGAAACCTGCAACCTGAAGCCTGAAACCTACTCACCTTTAAACCTTTGCCCCTTGCCCTTTTCCCTTTTTTCGAGGTTAAGAATTACCGATGGCTAAACCCAAAACTAACATTCCTAACACAAGGAAAGGTTGCGCACTGGCTTGATATTTAACATCATTCTCAAGGGGATTGCGCAAAAAATACATATCTTGGAAAGTAATTTGAGGGATAATCAAGAGGAATAAAATGGTAGCGTAAAGATTTTTATGGATGCTAACCAAATATAAACCCATTCCGGCTTGAAAGACATCAATCATGATGACACAAATCCAAGCAGCGCCCGTCACCCCAAACATAACAGGTAAGGAATTTAAACCTAATTTTGCATCTCCTTCCACACTTTTGAAGTCATTAACCACAGCGATACCTAATCCAGCCATACTGTAAATGAGGGTTAAGACTACGATAGTCCAATTTAACTCCCCAAATAAAGCATGACCAGCCCACCAAGGTAATGCGATATAACTAGAACCAAGAGCGTAATTGCCTAACCAACCATTTTTTTTCAACTTGAGGGGGGGCGCTGAATAAATGTATGATACAAATGAACCACCCAGAGCCAAACAAGTTAAAATAGGGAAATCATGACCAGCCCACACATCCAAACCGTAGGCAACACCAATTCCTAAAAGTAATAGCACCAGAATTTGGGTAACAACTTGGGGAATAGTAATAGCGCCCGAAGGAATAGGGCGATAAGGCTCATTAATAGCGTCAATGTCTCGATCATAAAAATCATTAATGGTTTGAGTATAACCAGCTAAAAGAGGACCAGACATCAACATACAGGTTAACGCCATGAGGAAATCTTCCACTCCCCAGACGTATCCCCCAGAAGAAGCAGCGCCACATACCACGCCCCAAATCAAGGGAATCCAAGTAATGGGTTTCATCAACTGAAGACGAATTTGCCAAATATTACTAGCCTTTCCAGCGCCCTTCATCCCCAGCATTTGTCTAGCTTTTGCGCCTTTATCATCTCGATCCAAATTAACTTGAGAATAATCTTTTGATTCAGAATCAGTCATAATTTTATTTATATTATTTCTTAATCATCTAGTTTAGCCATTAATTAATGAATAATTAATAATGAACAATGTAGAAGTATTTGTTTTCTAAATTCTAAATTCTAACTTTTCTTCCTGTCTCCCTTTCTCCCTCTGCCCTTTTAAAACCTTTGCCCTTTGCCCTTTTAACTTTGCCCTTTTCAAATTAATTGCCGTGAATAGTGATAACTTTACAAACCTTGTCAGCAGTCTAATATTATTGCTATTGGTGGCAACCGTTGTCGCTTTAGTTACTCGCAAATTAAAAATTCCCTATGTCATCGGCTTAGTAGTAGCTGGGTTATTCATCACCCCTGAAACCTTACCTCGTTCCATTTCTCTCAATGCTGATGTCATTCTCAATCTGTTTTTGCCAATTCTGATTTTTGAAGCAGCTATCAACACCGAAATTAGTCGTTTGCGCGATACCGTTAAACCCATCGCTTTATTAGCTGGGCCCGGAGTATTAATCAGCGCCCTCATCACCACTCTACTCTTACGGAATTTTTTTGATTTTCCTTGGTTAACGGCGGCGGCTATTAGTGTAATTTTAAGCATTACCGATACCGTGTCAGTAATTGCCGCTTTTAAAAGCGTGGTAGTGCCTTCTCCCTTGGCTAATATCGTGGAAAATGAGAGTTTATTTAATGATGGTGTTGCCCTTGTTTTAATCAATATTATTACAACCATATTACTAGAAGGTTCATTTTCGTGGGGAGGGGCGCTGATGCAAACCTTCGTGGCATTTGTGGGGGGAGGGGCGCTGGGTTTAGGGTTAGGGTATCTTTGTGTGGGTTTATTTCAGCAGTTAGATGATGCCCTCAGTAGCATATTATTAACCGTTGCCGTCTCTTTGGGTTCATTTCAAATCGGGCAATTATTAGAGGTGTCGGGCGCTATTTCTGTAGTGATTACTGGTTTAGTGGTGGGTAATTTGGGTTTTAGTAAAACTTCCGCTGGTACTAGAGTAACTCTGTTAAATTTTTGGGAATATGCAGGATTTGGGGTTAATACTTTTCTTTTTTTAGTATTAGGAATCAGTATTGATTTAAGTACAGTAATTCAAACTTTTCCTCTCGCAATTTTAGCAATTATTGCTTATCAAATAGGTAGAGTTTTTGCTATTTATCCTCTTAGTTATTTACTCAAATTTTTTGACCGCCCCTTACCCTTAAAGTGGCAACATATACTAATTTGGGGTAACGTGAAAGGCTCATTATCAATGGCATTAGCCATCAGTCTTCCCTCTACATTACCCCTAAAAAATGAATTAGTTACTATTGTTTTTAGCACTGTTTTATTATCGTTACTTGGTCAAGGTCTAAGTTTATCTTGGTTTGTGAAAAAGTTAAAAATATCTACTCCTTCCATAATTAAACAAAAAATAGAACAACTACAACTAAACTTAATTACTGCCAAATCTGCCCAAAAAGAATTGAAAAATTTACTAGATTCGGGTAGCTTATCTAAATCTCTTTATGAAGAAATTTTTTCTGGTTATCAAGTAAAAATTGCCGATGCGGAAAATAAATTAAGAGAATATTATAACCAGCGCCCGTCACACCAGAATAGCACCCTAGAAAATTTATATTTAGACGGTTTATTGCGCCGTTTATACATAGCGGAAAAAAGTGCTATTACCGATGCTTTACGCAAGGGGATATTAACAGAAGATAGCGCCCTCGACTATTTACAACAACTTGATGAAAAATTACTTTCCCTACGAGATGAATAATGAATAATGAATAATTAATTTTCGCCCCTTCTCCCTCTGCTTCCCTTTCTCCCTCTGCTTCCTTTTCCTCCTCTGCCTCCCTTTCTTCCCTCTTCCCTTTTCCCTATCTCAACCAACAATTTATCATACTCAAAGTAAGAGAGTCAATAATTGCGATATGCTAAAAAAGTCAACACCGATAAATTTTTGCTCGTTCAATCAAAGACTATTGAATCATAATTATGAAAAAAATTATTACCAGCCTAATTTTAATTATCTATATCCTATCGTGGGGATGGCTAGGGGTGGAGGGCGCTTATGCCTTTAGCGAAGAAGAAAAATTAATTTTGCAATGTTGGCGCTTAGTTAATGAATCTTATGTAGATAGCACTTTTAATGGTCAAAATTGGTGGAATTTAAGACAAAAATTTTTACGGCAACCATTACACAATCGAGAAGAAACCTACACAGCTATCAGGGAAATGTTAGCAACTTTAGATGATCCTTATACCCGTTTATTACCACCAGATCGCTATCATGATCTACAAATTACCACATCTGGGGAATTATCAGGGGTAGGTTTACAAATTAGTATCAATCCTGAAACTAAACATATCCAAGTCGTCACCCCTCTACCCAATTCCCCCGCCGAAACCGCCGGAATTGCCCCCCGTGATGAGGTAGTCAGTATCGATGGCATTCAAACCGATGGTTTAAGTTTAGATGAAGCCGCTAATTTAATTCGAGGAGAAATTGGTACAGAAGTATTATTAATAATTAAGCCCCAAAATGAGCAAAAGATTAAAGAATATCGTTTAAAAAGAGATCGTTTGTCATTAAGTTCAGTAATTGCTAAATTAGATAACACAGACCCTAATTTTTTGGTAGGTTATCTCCGTTTAAATCAATTTAGCGGTAATGCTACCCAAGATATTGCGCATAGTATCGCCTTGATGGAAAGAGACGGGGTAAAGGGTTATATTTTAGATTTGCGTAACAATCCGGGAGGATTACTACAAGCAGGGGTAGAAATCGCTCGGTTGTGGTTAAAACCTAGTACCATTGTATATACTGTCAATCGTCAAGGCACAATGGGTAGTTACGATGCCTTCGGACAGCCTTTAACAGATAAGCCTTTGGTTGTTTTAGTTAATGGTGGCACAGCTAGCGCTAGTGAAATTTTGGCGGGCGCTTTGCAAGATAATGGGCGCGCTTTATTGGTAGGAGAAAAAACCTACGGTAAGGGTTTAATTCAATCTCTGTTTAAACTCCCTGACGGCGCTGGATTGGCGGTAACAGTGGCTAAATATGAAACTCCTAACCACAAAGATATTAATAAATTGGGTATTACTCCTGATGTTGTGGTATCCCCTTCAGCGCCCCTCACCTTTTTTCAGATTGCCACCGATGATGATTTGCAATACCGGAGGGCGCTGGATTTACTTCATAACAATGGATAATGGATATAGTTATTTCAATAGCTTCCCCAAAAACCAGAACCAATTTTGATGTCTAAGATTATAAATCGACTGCCAAACATTGGGGCAATTCATTCTAAGCTAAGACTCATTTAATTTACATAAAACTTTTCAGCAGTGAAAGATAATTGAACCTTATACATCATTCCTAATATGACACCAATTTTTAACTTTACCCTCTTTTATTTCTTGATTTGCCTTTTCAAAAGTAGATTTAAAGTCGGGAATATTTATTAATTCTTCAGTGGCATCAACAGCTTCTTGACTATCTAAATTTTGGAAAAAATCCGCTACTATTGTTAATTTTTCTGGAGATAATTTATCTATATATTCTTTTAATTTACCACGAATTTGAGTTGCGTTCATTTTTCATCTACTATGTAACCCCAATCTAATTGTAAATGAGAAATCTTTTATCAGCTATGGCAACCATTAATTAACGCTAACTATCAAAAACGGTGGAGGGCGCCCTCCGCCCCGTGCTAGTATTTAATAAAAATATCCGATTACTGAAATGACAATAAAATATCAACAACTAACAGCAATTATCGAAAAAGAGGGGGATGGATATGTCTCCCTTTGCCCTGAATTGGATATTGCTAGTCAAGGTGATACTATTGAAGAAGCCAGAAATAATCTAAAAGAAGCGCTGGAATTATTCTTTGAAACTGCATCGGCTCAAGAAATAGAAAAAAGACGACATAATGAAGTGTATATAACCAGTTTGGAGGTTGCTGTTGGGTAAATTGCGGATACTTTCAAGGAAGGAAGTTTGTCAAATTTTAGCAAAACATGAATTTCAGCAAATACGTCAGAAAGGCAGTCATATTATTATGCAGAAAATGATAGAAAATGGTACTATTACCGTACCAATACCCAATCATGACACCATTAAAATAGGCACACTTCAATCTATTATTCGTCAATCTCAGATACCAAGAAAAGAGTTTGAGTCATAATTTTTTAGTATATAAAAAACGGTGGAGGGCGCCCTCTGCCCCGTGCTAGTATTTACTGACAGGACAAAAATTAATTGGGAGCATAAATTTATCCTTCCTTAAATATTTACTTTGATCATAACTTACTTTTAATTATTACTTGTAGCTATTTAATTTTTGCATTTCCTCAGCAACATTGATAGATATTTGTATGGCTTGACTCAATGTTTTTCCATACTTATTACATTCTTCTTGTATATTAAATAAAGATGTTTCAAGGTTGTTTATTTCAAACTCATTGAAACTGAAATGCGGATTATTACTAAAGTTCCTTTCAATATTTAAGGCTAGGATTAAATCTGCCCTGAGAGTTTTTAAGATTGAATAAACTTTATCTTTATCTTGTAATTTGTTAGAACCTCCTGAATCCTCAGATATATTGATAGCATTAATGGTGTCAACTAAAGTATTAAAATTTTGTACTTGAATATAGAGTTTATAAAAGTGTTGATATTTAGATATTGTTTTTATTGTAATTTTTAAATTATCCAAAAGACTTTTACTACCATAAATATAAACAGTACTAACTGGAAATAATAATAATAAAAAAATGCAGCCTATTAGCCAAACAAGTGGATGAGAATATTCTTGCAATAATATCGGAACAAAAATAAACAACAAAGCTATCCAGAATAATGGAAAAATAACTTTTATGATTAATATTTTTTTTCAAAATTTTTTACAGTTTTATTGGATATTATTACTTTGAGGGGAGATAATCTTTTTATGATTAAGTAAATATCTTCTGTTTGTATTCCAGATGAATAAGATAACTCCTCCTGAGAAATTAGCAAATTATTTATTTTATAATTCATGTTAAGTTCTGTGAAGTTTTAAGTAAAAAACTAGTAGTAAAATAAATGTTGTTGATCAAAGACATTTATAAACTTTCAAATATCAATGGTTTTGACAAAGCTGATATTATTTCTTAACCATTCATTGACTAACACAGAAATATCCAGATTTTTTTTATCAGCTAAATTAGTGATAAATTCTTCCACATCAGAATCTAAATAAATGGGTAAATTAAACTTACTATTAGAGTGATAAAATTTACCTTGTTCTGCATTAGAAAAATCATATTCTTGTTTCATAAAATCCTATTTTGATATTGTTTTCTTTCGTGATTTGTTGCTTTTCGAGCTGAAATAATCCGAATATTACAGTTTAACTTGTCCACCTGTTCAAAAGTATGAACTACGACTCGTAAAACACCACTATCATCTAATCCTATGGTAATCCATCGATCTTCATAATCGCTATGTTCTTCATCATAAATTGATAATTGGGAAGAATCTTGAAAAATACTGGAGGCTTTACGAAAATTCATACCGTGTTTGCGTATATTTTGTTTTTCTTTATCGGGATTCCAGTCGAAATTATATTTCAATTTTTTGTCAAAGTATTTAAAAATTAAAGGGATAACAAATAGTCATTTTAACCTATCATCGCTCTCAAATAAGCTAAAGTAGTTAATATACATAACTTATAGAACTTCTCATAATCTCAATTATCTATGAAAAGCCGATTTTTAGAAAGACTCCACAGCGCCCTCCGCCCCGTGCTAGTATTTGATGGTGCTATGGGTACAAACTTGCAAGTACAGAATTTAACCGCAGACGACTTTGGCGGTGCAGAATACGAAGGATGTAACGAATATTTAGTACATACAAAACCAGAAGCCGTAGAAACAGTACACAGAGGCTTTTTAGAAGCAGGGGCAGATGTTATCGAAACCGACACTTTTGGAGGCACTCCCCTAGTTTTAGCAGAATATGACCTCGCCGAGCAATCCTATTACCTCAACAAAACCGCCGCCCAACTGGCGAAAAGATTAGCAGACGAATATTCTACTCCCGAAAAACCCCGTTTTGTCGCAGGAAGTATAGGACCGGGTACAAAATTACCAACATTAGGACATATTGATTATGATAGCCTAAAAAACGCCTACATCACCCAAATACAAGGCTTATACGATGGTGGCGTTGACTTACTCTTAGTAGAAACCTGTCAAGACGTTTTGCAAATCAAAGCCGTTTTAAACGCCATTGAAGAAGTATTCACCGAAAAAGGAGATCGACTTCCCCTTATGGTATCAATTACCATGGAGACCATGGGAACAATGTTAGTGGGCACAGAAATTAACGCTGCCCTTGCCATCCTAGAGCGCTACCCTATCGATATTATGGGCTTAAACTGCGCCACTGGACCAGATTTGATGAAACCCCACATCAAATATTTGAGCGAAAACTCCCCCTTTGTAGTTTCCTGTATTCCCAACGCAGGACTACCCGAAAACGTAGGTGGACAAGCGCACTACCGCCTAACACCCATTGAATTGCGCATGGCATTAATGCACTTTATCGAAGACTTAGGAGTACAAATTATCGGCGGGTGTTGTGGAACCCGTTACGATCACATCAAAGCTCTTGCAGAAATTGCTAGTACATTACAACCAAAAGAAAGACAATATCATTATGAACCTTGCGCCGCTTCTATTTACACCACCCAACCCTATCAACAAGATAATTCATTCCTAATTGTTGGAGAAAGATTAAATGCCAGTGGCTCGAAAAAATGCCGTGATCTGCTGAATGCTGAAGACTGGGATGGTTTAATCTCCTTAGCAAAAGAGCAAGTGAAGGAGGGCGCCCACATTCTCGATGTTAACGTGGATTATGTCGGGCGCGACGGCGAAAAAGATATGCACGAATTGGCTTCCCGTTTAGTCAATAACACTACCTTACCCTTGATGTTAGACTCCACCGAATGGCAAAAAATGGAAGCCGGGTTAAAAGTCGCTGGGGGTAAATGTATCCTCAACTCCACCAACTACGAAGACGGGGAAGAAAGATTTTTCAAAGTATTGGAATTAGCGAAACAATACGGCGCTGGGGTAGTAATTGGTACAATCGATGAAGAAGGCATGGCGCGCACCGCCGATAAAAAAGTCGAAATTGCTTTACGCGCCTACAAAGATGCCATTAAATTTGGTATTCCAGCGCCCGAAATCTTTTTTGATACCCTCGCCTTACCCATTTCCACAGGTATCGAAGAAGACAGGGAAAACGGCAAAGCCACCATCGAATCTATTAAAAGAATTAGGGAAGAATTGCCCTACTGTCATTTTATGTTGGGGGTTTCTAACATTTCCTTTGGTTTAAATCCCGCCGCGCGCCAAGTGTTAAACTCGGTGTTTCTCCATGAAGCGATGCAGGTTGGGATGGATGGCGCTATCGTTTCCGCTAGTAAAATTTTACCATTGGCAAAAATTGATGAAGAAGCCATAAAAATTTGTACTGATTTAATTTACGATAAAAGAGAATTTGATGGGGATATTTGCACCTATGATCCTTTAGGAAAATTAACCACTTTATTTGAAGGTAAAACCACCAAAAGTAATAAGAAAAATGTCGCAGATTTACCCATTGAAGAAAGACTGAAACAACATATTATCGAAGGGGAAAGAATCGGCTTAGAAGATGCTTTAAATTTGGCTTTACAAAAATATCCTCCTTTAGATATTATCAACGTTTATTTACTAGACGGCATGAAAGTTGTGGGAGAATTATTTGGCAATGGGCAAATGCAATTACCCTTTGTATTGCAATCTGCTCAAACTATGAAATCAGCAGTTGCTTTTCTTGAACCATTCATGGATAAAGCAGATACAAATAGTAATGGCAAAGGCACATTTTTAATCGCTACGGTGAAAGGAGATGTTCACGATATTGGTAAAAATTTAGTAGATATTATTCTGTCTAATAATGGCTATAAAGTGGTTAATATTGGTATTAAACAACCCGTAGAAAACATTATTAAAGCCTACCGAGAATGTAACGCTGATTGTATTGCCATGAGTGGTTTGTTAGTGAAATCCACTGCCTTTATGAAAGATAATTTACAGACTTTTAATGAAGAAGGCATAACGGTGCCGGTTATTTTGGGGGGCGCTGCTTTAACGCCCAAATTTGTTTATGAAGACTGTCAAAAAACCTATAAAGGGAAAGTAGTTTATGGTAAAGATGCCTTTGCTGATTTGCATTTTATGGATAAATTAATGCCTTCTAAAAATAGTCATCAGTGGGATAATTTAGAGGGATTTTTAGGAGAATTTAGCGAAGAAAATCAGTTATTTAAAGGACGTAATTTTGATGAATCGGGAGAAGTTCAAAAAGAAGAAAAACAGGATAAGTCTCAACCAGAAATTACAGTAATTGATACCAAAAGAAGTGAAGCAGTTGACCCTAATATTGCTCGTCCAACTCCGCCATTTTGGGGAACAAAAATTATCAATGCAGATCAATTTGATTTAGATGAAATTTTTTGGTATTTAGACTTACAAGCATTGTTTGCAGGGCAATGGCAATTCCGTAAACCACAAGGGCAACCAAGGGAAGAATATGATCAATTTTTGCAAGAAAAAGTTTATCCTGTTTTAGAGCAATGGAAAACGAAAGTTAAAGCAGAAAATTTATTACATCCTACCGTAATTTATGGTTATTTTCCCTGCCAATCGGAAGGTAATACTTTATATATTTACAACCCAGAAAATCCCGAAGCAAAAGAAGAAATTGCCAAATTTGAATTTCCGCGCCAAAAGTCTGGTAAAAGGTTATGTATTGCCGACTTTTTCGCCTCTAAAGAGTCAGGCATAATCGATGTTTTCCCTCTCCAAGCGGTAACAGTGGGAGAAATTGCCACGGAATACGCCCAAAAACTCTTTGCTAGTGATGACTATACCAATTATTTGTATTATCACGGCATGGCAGTGCAAACGGCAGAGGCGCTCGCCGAATGGTGTCATGGAAGGATTCGCCGTGAGTTGGGTTTTGGAGATTTAGAACCTGATAATATCAGAGATATGTTTAAGCAACACTATCAAGGCTCACGGTATAGTTTTGGTTATCCAGCTTGTCCCAATATGTTAGATCAATATGTGCAGTTGGATTTATTGGATACGAAACGCATTGGGATGTTTATGGATGAATCAGAACAAATATACCCCGAACAGTCCACAAGTGCGCTGATTTGTTATCATCCTGTGGCTAAATATTTTAGCACTTAGGTTGACGGTGGTGGGCTTTTTGCTCACTTTTTCCACTTCTTTAATATAAAAAATAACTATGAATTTTACAGAAAAAAAACTAGAATTTGATCAAAAATATGGTAACGTAACACTTTTTAAGTGTTTCTTACCTATACATCTAACTTATCACAAGGAAACGAATTTTCGTAAAAAAAATGGAGATAAAAATGAGGAGTATTATAAATGGCAATTTTTATTTTCTCTTGTTCATTCTGGTTTGTATAATAAAGATTTTATAGGAACTGAAATTCAATTTCCAAAAGGGAATAAAAATTCTGCTCCATTAAAAATCGATGCAGCTATTTTTGATGATGTGACTTGGTTTGAAAAATACGAAGATTATCATGTGAAGGGCGATAAAGATAGCTTAGAATGGTTGAGAAAACATTTAATTGTAACCATTGAATTTAAAAAAGAAGATAATAAAAATATTGCGGAAGTTTGGGATAAACAGCTAAAAGCCTATTTGAAGGAAAGTGAGAGAGATTTTTGTTTAGGTATTTTATACGATACCGAAAGATTATATCTTTTTAGAAAACATAATAGTAAATTTTTAAGGTATAGTGAGGAATTTAATAGTAAAGGGGAAAAAAGTGGTACAAAAGATTTAGCGTTACATTTACCTGATCCTTATATAAATCTTCCTAATTTTGCTGAGGTTTTAGAATGGACACAACCAACAACAATTGATCGTTCTCAAAGAGGAATTATTGATTTAGATACTATTTCAGGAGTACATTCTATTCAAATCAATAACACTATGTCAACCATATTACGAACAATGGATAAAGTTGGTATGGTGAATCAAAAAGGTTTTGAAATTTTGATTCAAATTCTTTCTTTAAAAATTTATGATGAAAAACGAAATGAAAAAAATCCCAACCATTTTTTAGATTTTTATATTACAGATGAAGAAAAAAATTTTAATTCTTTAGCAGATAAAAAATTACAAGAATTTATTAAAAGAATAACTAATTTAAGAGATGATGCCAAAGGAGAATACTATAGAATTTTACAAGAAAATCCTCTTAATATTAAAAATGAAAATCATATTAAAGTTTTAATCGAAGTTGTTTCTCAATTTCAAGATTATTCTTTTGTTCGTTCTCACAAAACAGATCTTTATCAATTGGTTTTTTACAAGTTTGCAACTCCTTTTTCAAAAGATCAAAATGCTCAGTTTGTAACTCCTTTACCTTTAATTGATTTTCTTGTTAACATTGTTAATCCTCGTAACGGGGAAACTGTTATTGATCCCACTGTTGGTATTGCTGATTTTTTGTCAGTAGCTTATGTAAATTCCAATAGTAAATTGGATGATAACAATATTTTTGGAATGGATATTGATGATCAAATGGTGATGTTAGCTACTCTTAATATGCTGTTAAACGGTGATGGAAACGCTAAAATCAAAGCAAAAGCAGGTTACGGTTCATTACTTACTAAATTTGACCAAAAAGGTGATTTATTAGATTTAGTTCCTAGCATGAATCAAGAAGGAAATTGGGAACAAAGACCAGATGATAATTGTCTGAAGAAATTTGATGTTGTTTTAACAAATCCTCCTTTTGGAGACGATCGAGCTTTTACTCCAAAAGATGATAAAGATTTAGAAATGATCCAATGTTATGAACTCTGGAATTTATATGGTGGTAAAGGAAAAATTGATTTGGGAGTAATTTTTCTGGAAAATGCCTATCGTATTCTTAAGGAAAATGGCAGATTAGGAATCGTGCTTTCTAATTCTATTGCTAGTATTGATAGTCATAAAATTGCTCGTGAATGGTTAATGAAAAAAATGCGTATCGTTGCTATTTTCGATTTACCTGCGAATGTTTTTGCTGAAACTGGTGTAAATACGACTGTCATTGTTGCTTATAAACCTTCAGAAAAAGAATTAACCAAACTTAAACAACAAAACTACCAAATATTTTTTAAGAGTATTGAAAAAGTAGGGTATGAAGTTAAAACCAGTAAGAGAGTTAAGTTTTTTTCTCCTATTTATAGAGTCAATTATGACAATTTTGAAATAGAAATTGATAAAGATGGTAGAGCCTTATTAGATGAAGATTTCAGCTTGACAATCACTTATTTTAAGAAATGGTGTATAACTCAAGAAAAAACCTTACAAGATATTTTTACACAAACAAAATAAACTATGAATAATACTTATATAAAAATTCCAGAATCAATATCATTTGAAGATATAGTCAAAAAAAACTATACCTTATCTTGTTCTCAATATATGCAGTTAGTAATTCCCAATCAAAACTGTTTATTTGTTAAAGATTTTTTATGTAGAGAATTACAAAGAAAAGATTTAGGCTTTGAAATTGGTTCGTTAAATTATATTAGTCAATCAACTCATTATTTCATAAGAACAAAGGCTTTACAGGCAAATTCTTTTGTTCCTGATATAAATAATGAAACAGCATTGCCAATAATGCCTAACGTATTTGTAAATATGAATTTAAAAGCAGGAGATTTACTAATTTCTAAAGATAGTAATATCGGAGAAACTGTCATTTTAGATGAGGATTATCCAAACTTTATGATTTCGAGTGCTATCTACAGACTTCCCATCAAAGAACATAAGTTTTATTTATTTGCTTTTTTAAAACATAAAATATTTAAAGAACAATTAGATTTTATAGTGCCAAAAGGTGTAACAATTCGTCATGCTAAAACAATATTTTTAGATTGTAAAATTCCTTTGCCTAACACTAATGTAGAAAATACTATTTTATTTATAGAAATATTAGTTCAAGCTATTATCAATAAAGAGAAATTGATAAAAAAAAGGCATGAAACTATTTTAAAATTTATAGAAAAAGAATTAATGGAAAATCAAAAATCTAATATATTTGAGTTTGAATTACTCACGATTGAAAAATTACAAAAAGTTGGTAGATTAGATACTAAATTATATGGAGAATATTTTAAATCGGTAGTTTTTAATATTGAAAATTATCAACATGGTTTTCAAAATATTTATAGCTTAGGTTTTACCCTTTCCAGAGGACAAAATTTACAGATTTCTAATATTGGTGAAAGTATCTATTCATCACAAAAATATTTCAATTTTTATACATTAATGTTGCCAAAATTTTTATCAAAGTATGGTACGGTAGAAAAAATAGAATATTTAGGAAATCCTAACTCGTTAAAAACTTTACAAAAAGGCGATTTAATATTTGGTGCTGAAGGATTTGAAAAAGGACGTTCGATCGTCATTATTGAAGAAAAAGAGAGGACTATTACGAATATTCATGGAATAACTATTCAACAAAAAGTACATGATATTAATAAAGGAATATTTATAAAATGCTTTTTAGATTATTTAAGAAATAAAGGTCTAATTGATTTATATGCTGTTGGTGGAAATGGAGGTAGTTTAGCTCAGAAATATTGGGATATAATACCATTTCCTAATTTTCCTGTAGAAAAACAAAAAGAAATCACCAAACTTTATCATAATTCTTTAATTGATTATGATACTGAAAATTTTAATTTAGAGAATTTTTTGGAAAAAGATAATTTTTATAATAATGAAGCAGGAATTTACGAATTAGATAAAACAGCAAAGCAATTAAAAAATATTTTAAATCAAGCCATAGATGATATTGCTAATGATAAAGAAGTCAGAATAAATTTTTAGCAAAAAAGTTAATTTATTATGAATTTAACATCCACATTTCAAAATGAAAAAACAAAAATTATTTTAGGAGATGCTATCACAGTATTAAATGAATATATCGAAGATGAATCGATCAATTTAATATTTGTCGATCCTCCTTATTTTAATGGCGCTCAAGATAAATTATATAACTGCTCTTTTACCCTTAAAGATCACGAAAGATAGTGCGATCGTCTGTTATCATCCTGTAGCTAAATATTTTAGTGCTTAGATTCGTTTTTGGTGGGCATTGCCCACCCTACAATAATTTATAGTAAAGTTACTTATTGATAACAAAAATGGATGAGTTAGAATTTACTTGGGATGAGATGAAAGCTCAAACTAATATCAAAAAACATGGAGTTTCTTTTGAGGAAGCTAAATCAGCTTTTTATGATGAGAGTGCGATCGTCATTTATGATCCTGATCATTCACAACAAGAAGATAGGTTTATTTTGTTAGGAGTTAGTGATTATTCCCGTCTTTTAATAGTCTGTCACTGCTATCGTGAAAATGACACAATTATTCGTATTATTTCTGCTAGAAAAGCCAATAAATTAGAACAAAAACAATATAGAAGGTATTAATTATGAGAGATAATTATGATTTTTCTCAAGGAGTTAAAAATCCTTATTTCGATCGTCTTAAAAAAAGATCAAAAAAACAATCCTTAACCCTTTGTCTTGATGATGAAATTGTCAATTGGTACAAACAAAATGAGGTTGATCATCAAACAGAAATTAATCATTTATTGAGAGAATATATTAAAAATCATTAATGCCTCTGTTATCATCCTCTAGCGAAGTATTTTAGTGCGTAGAATTTTGGTGGGCAATGCCCACCCTACATCAAAAATAAATATAATTGAAGATGAAATTTGAATGGGATGAAAATAAACGTCAAACAAATATTAGTAAACATGGTATAGATTTTATCGATGCTCAAAAAATATTTGATTATGATACGGTTACAATAGAAGACGATCGATTTAATTATGGTGAACAAAGATTTATTGCCATTGGCTTATTAAATGGTAAAACCATTGTGGTTGTTTACACAGAGATAAGTAATAAAATTAGAATTATATCAGCACGAAAGGCAACTAAAAATGAGCAACAAATTTACTTCAATGAAATCTATGACTGATTGGAAAAAACTAGAATCGATGACTGATGAGGATATTGATTTTTCTGATTGCCCTGAAATTACCCCAGAAATGGCGAAAAATGCTGTCGTTAGGCGTGGTTTAAAATTCTCTAAAAAACAGTCTTTAACTCTTTTTCTTGATGCTGAAATTGTGAATTGGTATAAACAAAATGAAGTTGATCATCAAACTGAAATTAATAAGGTATTAAAGGAATATATTAAAAATAATTAACCCGTCTGTTATCATCCCGTGGCGAAGTATTTTAGTGCTTAATTGATGGTGGTGGGCGCTTTGCTGACCTGAAAAATTTAGTATTATATCAAGTTCGGATAATCACTTATAAAAGAAAGTTTGTATTTAAAGTTTTTGGCAAACATTTAATTGTAACTGTTTAAGCGAACCTGATATTATTTATGAGTAGAAAACAAAAATTATTAGACAAAGCCAAAAATAATCCTAAAGGGTTAAGTTTTGATGAATTTGAAACCTTATTAAGCCTATATGATTGGATCTTTGATCATCAAACAGGAAGTCATCGCATTTGGTATTCTACCAAAAAAGCACGTTTATCTATTCAACCAGCTAAAAATGGCAAAGCAAAAGCCTATCAAGTAAAACAGTTTCTCAATTTAGAATCGGAGGAAAAGTAAGATGTCACAAGCAAAAAAAAATGATTTTGATCGTTTTACCATTACCCTTTTTCAAGATGAGGAGGGCGATTGGGTGGCTTATTTTGTAGAAATGCCCAATGTTTCTGCTTTTGGTGATACTCCCTATATTGCCATCCATGAATTAGAAATTGCGTGGCAAGGAGTGAAGGAAAGTTATCTTAAACATGGGGAGACAATTCCTGTAGCTTCATCTTTTCAACAGTGATCGATCATCGTTCACTGGGATGAGAATAAACATTCAATAAATATTGCAAAACATAGGATAGATTTTATAGACGCTCAAAGGATATTTGATTATGACACGGTTACGATAGAAGATAATCGATTCAATTATGGTGAACAAAGATTTATTACTCACACTAATTTGGAAAAAATTATGATAATTTGGATAAATGGGCCATTTGGTATCGGCAAAACTCATACAAGTTATCTTGAAATGTGAGTGAAAGACCCCCGTTGAATTTCTCAACAAAAAAAATACCCACTGAAATCAACGGGGGATGTAAACGAACCAACAAAAAAATCG